>NZ_JBQDYE010000036.1:0-42689 GCF_052044155.1 Salinisphaera sp. SWV1 | reverse complement strand
CATCAATCGATCGGATATTGACAAACAGGCGGCGCGACAACGCGCGCCGCAACGGGTGTGGGCATCAACCCCGCCAGAGCTGCACCCGCCATCGCCAGGCCGCGTCGAAAGCGCGGTTGACGGCTTGTTTCGATCGATTTGAAGTCATCTTCGCGGTCATCTCAGGTACCGACGCCATAGCCGTAGTTGTTTGCGAGGGCCTGTTGCCGTTTCGTGCGAGCGCCGCGTTGGAGACCGCAAATCGCGTCCGGCAAGGCGCGAGTCGCCGATCGTGGCGTGCCACGATCAAGGCTAGCAATGCCGCCGGGCGCCCATAGCCAATTTTTTTTGGGCGGCCCAACCCTTCGGGACAAGCGCCCAACGATTGACGACACGACGGCAATCCAGCGTTCTAGCACGCTTGCGCAGAATGATCTGCGCGGCGCGCACTACGCCTCGTCTTGCCGCAAAACAGCGCTTGGCGCGGACTCGAACGAAACGGCAACACGCCCTTGTGTCTTGCCGAAGCTGACTGAAATTTCCCGGCTTGCCAAATCCCGATGGCGGAACAGCGGCGTGCGAGGCCCAGGTAACGAATCATCCGCGTGTTGTGGGTATGCCGGGTTGGCCCTCAACGGAGGCCCGGTGTCGGGGAACCGCGCTCCGGCAATCCTTGCATCGACATGGATAATACTAAAGTCAGATGGAATATCAAATGAAAAAAGCGGCTCAATGGTTGGGCCCTAATCAATGTTTTGATCGCCCTGTAAACATCGGCAAAGCCGAGGTATAGCCTGGATCCGTACCGAGCCCTGGCCTGATGGGAGTGATTGAGATACAGAACACGGATGCAGGGGGCGCATGCCGTTACAGCCGGCCAAGCGCAGTCTGCAACCGGGAGACGGAAAAAGACTCTTGCGTTCGAGTGTGATCGACATCGGATCGATTGAATTCAAAAGCCGCCGAGCGGCTTGAGCGTAAGCCGCGCAGAGGCCGGATCGATAGCTGTTCGAGGTTCGTTCATGGCAGTGGTCAAGCTCGAAAATGTCTGCAAGTACTTCGGCAGCACGCCGGCCGTGCAGGACTTCAATCTCGAATCGTGCGAGGGGGAGTTCGTGGTATTGGTCGGCCCGTCCGGCTGCGGCAAGTCCACCACCCTGCGCATGATCGCCGGCCTCGAGGATATGGACAGCGGGACGCTGAGTTTCGACGGTCGCCCCATGCAGGACGTGCCGGTTCAGGATCGCGAAATCGCCATGGTTTTCCAGAGCTATGCGCTCTATCCCCATCGCAATGTATTCGACAACCTCGCATTCGCCCTCAAATTGCGGCGTTTTCCGAAGACGGAAATCGAGCGGCGAGTCCGGGCCGCCGCGCAGACGCTGGACATCGAACCCTTGTTGGCGCGCAAACCACGGGAGCTGTCCGGCGGACAGCGCCAGCGCGTTGCGCTGGGCCGGGCCATCGTGCGCGAGCCCGAGGTTTTCCTCATGGACGAGCCGTTGTCCAATCTGGATGCCAAGCTGCGGGTGAGCATGCGCGCGGAGATCGCCAAGCTGCATCGCCGCATCGGTGTCACCACTTTCTACGTCACCCACGACCAGGTCGAGGCCATGACCATGGGCGATCGTATCGTGGTCATGAACGGTGGTGTGATCCAGCAGATTGCCACGCCGCTGGCGCTCTACGACGAACCGGTCAACAGTTATGTCGCGGGCTTCATCGGCAACCCGCCCATGAACTTTCTGTCGGCCGAAGTTGGCGAAGACGCGACACGAATTCATGGCCCCGGATTCGATTTCCAGCTCGAGGCCTGTTTGCAGCAGCAACTCGTGTCGCTCGGCGGTCGCGATGTGACGATCGGATTCCGGCCGGAACACCTGAAACCGCAGCCGGTCGATGCACGGTCGGTGATGGGGACCATCCAAGGCACGATCGAGCTGGTGGAGCAGATGGGCTCGACCACAGATATTCGATTCGTGGTCGATGGGCACCCGCTGATCGCGGAATTGCCCCGCGATCAAACGCTCCGGGCCAAGCAACCCATCGAACTCGCTCTGCTGGCCGGGCGACTGCATGTGTTCGATCAAGCGACCGGCAAGCGCCTGAATGCCGCCGGATCACAAAACCAGGCCGACTCGATCCGCTCAATGCAGCCGAACGGCGAGTTGGCCTCTGTCGGATCCGCCGTGGGCGGCCGACCCGACTAACGCAAAGGCTGCTCACGTCCCCTCGGCGTTCAGGCCCGGCCTGACTCGAAGATCGAAACCAGGAGAAGGCGATGAAAAGCGAAAAAACAGCCGGCCTATGGACCCGGCGCCGTTTTGTACAGGGCGGCCTCGCGGGCATGGGCGCGCTGGCGGTCGCGCCGTTGGTCCTGCCCAAATACGCGTTTGCCGACGCGATGCCGGATCCGGACAAGGTGCTGGATTCCATCAAACCCGGCAATTACGTGCCGAAGAAGTACCTCGAGCAGTTCGGGCTGGGCCCCGATTCAGTGCTCTGGGATCCGAAGAAAGACTGGATTCGAACGGCCGACTGGGAGTCGATTCGTTCGAAGTTTTCCGGCCAGACCGTGCGCTTTGCTGTAGGCGCCGCCGACGCGGATTCGGTGCAGGCGACGTTGAAGCCGTTTCAGCAGCTGTCCGGCATCAAGGTCGAGGTCATCTCGATTCCGGACGCATCGTTCTATACCAAGGCGGTATCCGCCTTCGTTTCCGGTTCGGCCCGCTTCGATGCACTGGAGTATTTCTCGCCGTGGCTGGGCGATTTCAGCGCGCCGGGCTTTCTGCATGAACTCGGCGATTATGTCGATAAGTACAAACTGCCGTACCAGGATTTCGCCGATACCTACTGGCAGAACTACGCGCTGTATTCGGACAAGGGCATCTTCGGGATTCCCTACGATTGCGACTTCAAGATGTTCATGGTCCGGAACAAGCAATTCAAGCAATACGTGGGGCATTCGGCGTCGCCCAAGGATACGGTCAAGACCTGGGGCGACGTGGTGCATTTCGCCAAGACCCTCAACAAAGCCGAGGCCCATATGAATGGCATCGGCTACATGGGCGGCCGCGGGTTCTGGAGCACCTACACCTGGGAGCATATCGCGGCTCAGTACGGGCTCGATCTGCTGGATTCCGACTGGAAGCCGCAGATCGTCAGTGATGCCGGGGTCAAGGCGGTGGAAGTGCTCGTCGAGCTGAAAAAATACGCGCCGCAAGGGATCGAGAACTGGGGCTGGGCAGACGATCGCGCGGCCTGGCTCGGTGGCCAGTTGGCGATGAACATGGCATGGCAGGACCAGGCCAACCAGGCCACTCGCCCCGACCAGTCGCGGATCGTCGGCGATGAGCCGGTTGCGTTGTATGAGCCGCGCGGCACCGGGGCCGATGCCCGCTTCGCACCGCCGAATCTGGCCGGATCGACGGCTTCGATCGCGGCCAATGCACGCAATCCAGAAGCTGCGTTCGTGATGCTGGCGTTCTTCACCACGGCCTCGCTGCAGGCCATGAACGGCGCCTCCGCGAACGGCGTGTCGCCGGGATTCATGTCGGTGATCCACAATGAGAACTTCCAGAAGATCATGCCGCCGGCCAAGATCTGGGGCGATTCGCTGCCCTACGCCTGGGCCGAGCCGCGCATCCCGGGCATGTACCAGCTTGAAACCTCGTTGGGCCTTGAACTGAACAAGGCTATTGCCGGCGACGTCAAACCGAAAGAGGCGTTGCAGACAGCGTCCAAGCGCTGGGAAGAAATTCTGCGGCGCAAGGGGTTCTATGGCGGCAAGCCACCGGTCGACTACAGCGTGATACACGACCGGATGTGGCTGGGCCGCGGCAAGCAAGCGCCGGTCTAGGCATGTCGTCCGTGCCGGTATCCACGGCTGCAGTACAGCCAGCCCGCGCCGCTTCCCGGCGGCGCGGGCACGATCCGCGTTGGCTGCCTTATGCGCTGGTCGCCCCGGCGGTGGCGTATCTGCTGGGCATCACGCTCTATCCGTTCATCTACGCGCTGTACAAGAGTTTCTACCAATCGTCGTTCACCATGCCGGGCATGGATACGTTCGTAGGCCTCGGCAACTACGCGGATCTATTCCGAAACGGCGATTTCCTCGCCAGTGTCGTCAATACCGTCATTATTTCCGGCTCGTCGGTGATGGCCGAGTTCGTGCTCGCGCTGGGGCTCGCGGCGCTGGTCTATCGCGATCCGTGGGTCAAGGGCTGGCGGATGATATTTCTCGCCCCGATGCTGTTCATGCCCTCGGCCGTGTCGTTCATGTGGAAGCTGCTGTTCGTGCCCGGGGCCAGCGTGGTCAACGATTTGATCGGCAGCACGGGGGTATTGCCGGATGCATTGAACTGGGTCGGCAATCCCGCCCTGGCGCGGCTGTCGCTGGTGGTGGCCGACGTCTGGGAATGGACGCCGTTTCTGTTTCTCATCTTCGTCGGTGCGCTACAGGCCCAGAACAGCGATCTGGAAGAGGCGGCGAAAGTGGACGGGGCGCGCAGCTGGCAGGTGTTCTGGCAGATCAGCCTGCCGTTGCTGCGGCCGATCATAGCGATCGCGCTCGTGCTGCGCGGCATCGACGCCGTGACGATGTTCACCAAGGTGTATGTGATGACCCAGGGCGCGCCGGCTGGCGATACCGAAACCGTGAGTTATTTCATCTATCGGGTCGGCTTCAACCAGTTCGATGCCGGCACCGCGGCGGCCGCTTCCGTGCTGGTCCTGATGGTCACGATCGGCGCCGCGCAGTATGCCGTGAGCCGGTACTTCCGGCCGGCCATGGAGTAGACGATGGCTTCATCTCGTCGTATGGCACGGCATTCGAGCCGTATCGGCCGCTATCTGCTGCTGGCGTGCTGGGCGTTCTTCTGCCTGCTGCCGATCCTCTGGCTGGTCACGATCAGCCTGCGCGGGCGAACCGAGACCATGGTCAACCCGCCGATCTACTGGCCGCATTTCACGCTCGATGCCTGGCGGGACACCTTCGATAACTGGCCGATGTGGGCGTATCTGCGCAATACCTTCGTGGCCGCGATCGGCAGTGTATTGCTCGATCTGCTGCTGGCGATTCCGGCGGCCTACAGCCTCGCGCGTTTTCAGTACCGGGGCCGGGACCAGATCGGCTTCTATATCCTGAGTACGCGCATGATCGTGCCAGCCGCCGTGGCGCTGCCGATATACATTCTATTCAAGAACATACATCTCCTGGACAACCCTGTGGCGCTGATGCTGATCTATGCCGCGATCAATCTCTCGATCGTGACCTGGGTCATCCGCAGTTACATGATCGAAGTGCCGCGCGAAATCGAGGAAGCGGCGCGCGTCGACGGCGCCCATTCGATCGGCATCCTGCTGCGCATCACGCTGCCGCTGTCCATATCCGGCGTGGTCACCGCGTCCATCCTGGCGCTCATATTCGCCGTCAACGAGTTCCTGTTCACGCTGCTGATTTCGTATACGGAAAAAGCGCAGACGTTGTCGGTCGGGCTGGCCATGTTCACGGGCGGCTCGAAAGGGATCATCTACAACGATATTGCCGTCGTCGCGTTGGTCACGTTTGTGCCGATGTTCATTCTGACACTGCTCATTCAGCGGCATCTGTCACGCGGGCTGACCATGGGGGCATTGAAGAATTAGACATCGCGAAAGCCCCGCTTGCCGGCGGCGTCTCGTGTTTCCGGGGTTGGTTTCGAAAGCGGCCAACTTAGAAACACGGCGGATCGCTGAAAAGAAGTTGACAGCGGAAAAAGCGGCGATGATACTAATGATAATTAGGATATCAAAAGTATATATTCAGTTGGCGGAAAGCATCGTCGTTGTCGCGGATCGAAACCGAAGGGATCGCAGCGCCAAGGCGCGGCGGGGGTCATCGGGCCCCACCGGCGGGCCTGCAGGAGCACGTCAATGAATGACAACCATAGTCTTCTGGCCGATTTGAAGCGTCGGGAGCGTGACGGCAAACCCATTACCATCGGTCTGGTCGGCACCGGCGAAATGGGTACGGATATCGTCACCCAGGTGAGTCTGATGCCCGGCATCCGTATCGGCGCGATCGTCGAACTGGAGCTGGCCGCGGCACGCAAGGCGATCGCGGTCGCGGGATTGGCCGACGGCGTCGGGCGCGAAGCCGACGATACGGCCACGGTGCCGAAGATCATTGCCGCCGGTGGCATTGCGCTGACTTCGAATCATCTCGACGTATGCGATTGCGAGGCGATCGATGTGCTCATCGATGCCACGGGATCGCCTTCATTCGGGGCGCGCCTTGCCATCGACGCGTTCGATCATGGCAAGCATCTGGTCCTCATGAACGTGGAAACCGACGTCACCATCGGCCCGCTGTTGCAGCGCCGGGCCGATGAAGCCGGGGTGGTCTATACGCTCGGTGCCGGTGACGAACCCAGTGCCACGATGGAACTGGTGCGCTTCGTGCAGACCCTGGGCTATCCGATCGTTGCGGCGGGTAAGGGCAAGAACAACAAGTTCGATCGATACGCCGTGCCGCGGGATTACGAAGAAGAGGCGGCGCGCCGCAACATGAACCCGCGCATGCTCGTCGAGTTCGTCGACGGCTCCAAGACCATGATCGAGATGGCCGCGCTGGCCAATGCCACCGGACTCGTGCCCGACGTGCCCGGCATGCATGGCGTCGATGCCGGGCTGGCCGAGTTGCCCAGCCTGCTGTGTCCGCGCGAGGACGGCGGTCTGCTGTCGCAGCGCGGCGTGGTGGATTTCTCGGTTGGCCGGGGTGTGGCGCCCGGTGTGTTCGTGATCGTCGAAACACGGCATCCGCGGATCCGTGAACGCCTCGAGGATCTGCATGTGGGCCAGGGCTGGTATCACCTGTTCCATCGACCCTATCACCTGACCAGCCTCGAAGTGCCGCTGTCGGCGGCCGAAGCGGTGCTTTACCACAAGGCCGCCATGCAGCCGTTACCCCAGCGCCATGCCGAGGCCACCGCGGTGGCCAAGCGCGATCTGGCGCCGGGCGAAACGCTCGATGCGATCGGCGGTTATGCCTATTTCGGCACGATCCTCTCGGCCGCGGACGCCCGCGAGCACCGCGCCGTGCCACTGGGGCTGTGCGAGGGCGCCCGCGTGACGCAACCAATCAAGGCCGATGAATATCTGACCTACGCCAACTGCAGGCCCGATGCCGATCAGCCGATCGTGCGTCTCCGGCACGAGCAGGACGAACTGCTCGCCCCCATCGCGAACTGACGACAGGATTGTTGATCATGGCGACCCGGAAAAAAAACGCGTCCGCAAACACCGCGCCCACGCTGTCGGCGTTGCCGGCCGAGCGTCAACTGGCGCTGCTGGCGCAGATGCAGCTGATTCGTGCCTTCGATGAGAAAGTGGACAAGTTGTATGCCAAGGGAGCCATGCACGGCACGGCGCACTTCTGCGTGGGGCAGGAGGCTTGCGCGGTCGGCACGCTGGCTCACCGCCAGGAGGGCGACGTGATCACCGGCACGCATCGAGGCCACGGTCACGCGATTGCCTTTGGCCTGGATCCGTACCGCATGGCGGCGGAACTGCTGGGCAAGGCCACCGGCTACTGCGGCGGCAAGGGCGGCAGCATGCATATCGCCGACGTCCAGGCCGGCATGCTGGGGGCCAATGGCATCGTGGGCGGCAGCATGGGCATCGCCTGCGGGGCGGCGTTCGCCTTCAAACAGCGGGCCCAGGATCATGTCGCGGTCTGTTTTTTCGGCGACGGCGCGGTCCAGGAAGGCATTTTCAACGAAACACTGAATCTGGCCTCGGTGTGGCAACTGCCGGTGCTGTTCGTGTGCGAGAACAATCAGTACGCCATGTCGCTTTCGGCTGAAAAGGCCACCGCCGGCGGCAGTATCGCGAACCGTGCGGCCAGCTACGGCATGCCGGCCGAAGCCGTGGACGGCATGGACCTGGAAGCGGTGTACACGGCGGGCGCACGCTTGATGAACGGCTGTCGCGGCGCCGGGCCGGCCCTGATCGAGACCATCACCTATCGCTATCTCGGCCATTCCAAAAGCGATGCCAATCGCTATCGCACGCGCGAGGAAATCGCCGAGTGGCGCGCCAACGATCCCATCGAACGCTATATCCGAACGCTGACCGAGCGCGGTCTGCTGGACGACGAGCGCAGCCAGGCCTTGGCGGAGGCCGCCGCGGACCAGGTCGAGCAGGCGTTCGGCCGCGCCGAGCGCGATCCGGAACCCGAGCTGTCGAGCGCGCTGGAGGATGTCTATGCCTGAGGATGTCACCTTCCGCGAAGCGATGACGGCCGTGCTGCGGGAAACGCTGGCCACCAACGACGAAGCGTTTCTGCTCGGCGAGGATGTCGGCGTCTATGGCGGGGCCTTCGGCGTCAGCCGCGGCCTGGTCGAAGAGTTCGGCACCGAGCGCGTGCTCGACACGCCGTTGTCCGAAGCCGGCTTTACCGGTCTGGCGATCGGCGCGGCGGTCATGGGCATGCGGCCGATAGTCGAGATCCAGTTCTCGGATTTCATCACCCACTGCATGGACCAGTTGGTGAATCAGGCCGCCAAACTGCGTTACATGTTCGGCGGGGCGGCGTCGGTACCATTGGTCTTGCGTACGCCCGGCGGGGCGGGCACCGGCGCGGCGGCCCAGCACAGCCAATCGCTGGAAGCCTGGTTCGTGCACGTGCCCGGTCTGCGGGTAGTGATGCCGTCCACCCCGGCGGATGCGCAGGGGCTGTTCCGCGCCGCCATGGCCGATCCCAATCCGGTACTGTTCTATGAACACAAACTGCTCTACAACACCAAGGGCAGCCTGCCGGATCAGCCGGAAACCTATGAAATCGGTCGGGCACGCTGTACCCGCGAAGGCGGCGACGTAACCCTGGTCGCCGCGGGCCTGATGCACAACTACGCCCTCGAGGCGGCCGAAACGCTGGCCGGGCAGAACATCGATGCCGAGGTGATCAATCTGCTGAGCCTGGCGCCGATGGACAGCGATCGCGTATGCGAGTCGGTACGCAAGACCGGGCGTTTAGTGGTGGTCGAGGAAGATGTACGCACCGGCGGCTGGGGCGGCGAACTGGTGACGCGAGTCACCGAGGGCCCGGCGTTCTACGCCCTGGACCGGGCGCCCGCGCGCGTGGCCTGCGCGGATACGCCGATCCCCTACAACAAGCGTCTCGAAGCCTCGATCCGGCCATCGCCGGAGCGCATCGTCGAGGCCGTGACCCAGGTTCTGGCCAGCGACCCGGGACGGTACGTCTGATGGCCGTGCTGGTCGAAGTGCCGCATATCGGCATGGATCTGGCCGAGGTTACCGTGGTCGAATGGCTGGTGGCCGAGGGCGACCATGTCGCTAAGGGCGATCCGATCCTGACGATCGAAACCGATAAGACCAACCACGATCTGGAGGCCGAGGTTGCCGGCATCATCCGCCGCTTGCGCGGCAAAGCGGGCGATGTGATTGCCGTGGGCGAGCCGCTGGCCTGGATCGTGTCGGAAGACGAGCCGGCACCGGCGTTGCCGGATGTGGCGGCCGATAAGGCCGAGCCGCCCGTATCGGTCGAGGCGCCGGTGTCTGTAGATTCAGACTCGCGTGTCGAGCCGATGGGCGATTCGGACGCCGCCGACCGCGAGCCGGCGCCCGAGTCCGCAGCGGCGGGTGTTGGAGCTGGGCGTGGCCTTGCCTCGCCGGCTGCACGACGCGAGGCGGCCGCTCAGGGCCTGGATATCCGCGATGTGGCGGGCAGCGGCCCCGATGGTGTGGTCTACCAGGCGGATGTTCGTGCCGCCGCCGGCCGGCCCGGCGATATGCCGGTTCGCGAGCGTGCATCGGACGAGTCCGCTGCGGGCGAAATTGTGGCCCTGAGCCGCGTCCAGCAACTGACCGGCGAACGCACCCAGCGCAGTTTTCGCGATATCCCGCATTTCTATCTGGAGCGGGAACTGGAGATCGATGCGCTGCTCGACCTGCGCACCGAACTGGCGGCGCGGATCGAGCACAAGCCGAGCCTGGGTTGCCTGCTGTGTTTCGCCATTGCCCGCACGCTGACCGAGCACCCCCGGCTCAACGGTCGCCTGATCGGCACCGATCGACTCGAGCTCCGGCGCCAGGTTCATCTGGGTGTGGCGGTTGCCGGCAAGGACGGGCTGGTCGTTCCCGTGATTCGCGATGCCGGCCGGATAGCGTTCAAGACATTCGCTGAACGCTATCGCGGGCTAACCCGGCGGGCCGTGGCTCGTGAGTTGGCTGGCGACGAGATGACCGGCGGCACGTTCACCGTATCCAATCTCGGCATGTTCGGCATCGACCGTTTCAACGCCATTATCAACGCACCGCAGTCCGCGATCATCGCTATAGGCCGGCGTCGTACCGTGCCGGCGTGGGCGAATGGCGAATGGAAGCCGAAGACGGTGGTTTCGGCCACGCTGTCGGTCGATCATCGGGCCGCGGACGGTGTCGACGGCGCGCGCTTTCTGGCCGATCTGGCCGAGCGCAGCCGGCATTGGTCATTGCTGTTGTAAGCGTGGCCGGAAGCCCGCGCTGTCATCGGCAACGGCCCCTAACGCTCGGGTGACGGCTGGCGCGGGTTATGTCTCCAGCGCCGAGGCGGCGTTGCCATGCGGTTTCTGCAGCGGCCAGCTGTTCATGATCTTGAGCGTGTGCTCGTACGATCGGACGCCGGCCTGAGAGCCCAGGCCGGTGGCGTTGAGGGCCGACGTCGCCTGCGCAAAACGGACCGTGTCCTGGGCGTCGAGACCGTGGCAGAGGCCGGTGGCAAAACCGGCGTTAAATACATCGCCGCAACCACAGGTGCACACCACCTCGACTCCGAATGGCGGCTGATGGAAGCGCGTGCCGTCGGCATGGTGATAATAGGCGCCTTCCGCGCCCATCGTCAGCGTTACGCAGCCGATGCCGCGATCCAGGAAAAACGCAGCGATCTCTTTGTGCTGTTGCTTGCCGGACAGGGCGGCCGCTTCCTCGATCGATGGCAGAAAATAATCCGTGTAGGGCATCAGCCCCTCGATCAAATCCAGATCCTCGGGCCGGCTCGCAAATACGTCCAGCAGGGTGATGCAGCCGCGACGTTTGGCTTCCTTGAGCAGGGCGACATTCGGCGCACCGTCCATGCGATCCATGAGGCCGACCCCGCCGAGCAGCAGCACCCGGCAATCCAGGACCTGGTCGCGCATGGCCGCGGTGACTTCGAAATGGGCGGTGGCCCCTTTCATGTGCAGCGCCGGGCGCTCGCCGTTGGGGCGCGTGGTGACGATCGAAGAGGAGGTGCCGACGCCGGGGCAGCGCTGCATGGTGGCGGTATCGACGCCGAAATGTGCCAGTCGCTGAAGTACCCAGTCGCCCATCAGATCGTTGCCGACCCCACCCACGGCCAGCGTCTTCAAGCCGTAGCGGCTGGCTGCGATGACCGCGCTCCCGGCCGCGCCCGATACGGCCAGGGTGATCTCGTCGATAAAGTAGGTGCCGCCGCCGGGCGGCAACGCCGATACCGGCCGACCCAGGCAATCGAAGGTGATAAACCCCATCGAGGTCAGGTCATATCGCATGATGACGTTACTCCTCAGTCGACACCTCAGGCCTGGATGCGTCGCTTGCACCCGAGCGAAACAATGCCCGGGTTATTCTTTTGTTATTTTGTTTATCAATAGTAAATGAAGTTTCTTCGGGCGTGTCAATACGACGATAATTCCGGCGCGGGTACGTGCAGCGAAAACCATGTGGCATCGCTCGGGCGCGCAACGCGGCCGATGGGCGCCGGCGAAGATTGCGATTCGATGCCTTTCAAGCCTTGCACAGCAGTTCGGCGGTCTCCTCATCGGTGACCAATACGTTCGCATATTGCGCCCGCAGCACCGCGCTGATGATTTCGGTCTTGGCTTGGCCTCCCGAAGCCAGCACCACGCGTTCGATATTGCGCAGATCGGCGGGGTGGGCGGCCACCACGCGCGAATTCAGGTCACAATCGACAACGTTGCCATCGGCATCGAGATAGTGCCCGAGCAGATCACCCACCGCGCGATGGGCCTTCAGATCGGCCAGATCGTCTTCGCTGACCAATTCCAGACGATGCAGCGTGGCTTGCGTATCCATCTGACCGACGCTGCAGAGCGCAATATCGGCGGACCGTACGCGTGAGAACACTTCCTGCAGCACGAGCTGATTCACGAACAGATCGCGCGTCTTGGCGTCATCGGTATAAACCGGCGCCGCCATGTAATAACAATGGGCGGACAGCATATCCGCCAGGCGTGTCGCGGTCTCGTAGGCGCTGATTTCGGCGTAGCGCGTGAGTCCGCCCAACATCGAGGCAATCGATGAATTACGAAGGTTTTGACGCTCAACGCCCTTGAGGCTGTGCCATAACGTCTCGCCCCAGCCAATCGCGATCTGCAGGTCGTGATTGAGCTGATCGCTCAGATAGAAACCCGCTTGCAGACCGATCGTGCGGGCGAGATTTTCGGGGTGGGCAGGCGCGGGCGTGACCACCGCGTCCAGGAGGCCGAATTTGGAGATCAGCTGCCCGGCAAGCCGTGTGCAGCTGCTGATATCCGAGTCCAGCCGGATCTGGATCAGGCCCTCGGCCCGGCAGGTCGCCAGAATCTGGTTAACCAGCGGCCGGCTCAACCCGACCCGCTTGGCCACTTCGTTCTGGGTCAACCCTTCGATGTAGTAGAACCAGGCGACGCGGATGCGTTGATCTTCACGGCTCATTGCGCCAGACCGGCGTCGACCGATCGAAGTGCGGGCGCGGCCTTTGTTGTCTTTCAAAGTGTGTGTCCTCGTCTCGCGGCTTGCAGGCAAACGGCCTCTGCGTCCAGATCGAAAGCCAGGCGGTTGCCTCGCTTACTATCCTTGGCCGATCGCCTGCTTCATCTGGCCGATGACGCGAGCGTAATCGTCCTGACCGAAGATGGCCGAGCCGGCGACGAAGGTATCGGCGCCGGCCTCGGCGATTTCGCCGATATTGTCGATCTTCACGCCGCCATCGACCTCGATGCGGATCTCGCGATCGGTGCCGGCGACCACCGTGTCGATGATATCGCGCGCCTCGGCGATCTTGCCCAGCGATTCGCGGATGAACGATTGGCCGCCGAAACCGGGATTCACCGACATGATCTGGATGATGTCGATCTTGTCGAGCACGTATTTCAGCCATTCCAGTGAGGTGGCCGGGTTGAACACCAGCCCGGTCTTGCAGCCGAGATCGCGCGCGAGTGCGAGGCTGCGATCGACGTGGCGCGTGGCCTCGGGGTGGAAAGTGATCGAGGCCGCCCCGGCGTCGGCGAAACCGCGGATCAGGTCGTCCACCGGTTCGCACATCAGATGCACGTCGATCGGCACATCCGGATGCGAGCGCGCCAGGCGCCTGGCCAGCGCCGCACACACCGGCGGGCCGAAGGTGAGATTCGGCACGTAGTGGTTGTCCATCACGTCGAAGTGGATCCAGTCGGCGCCGGCGGCGATGACGGCTTCGCATTCGTCGCCGAGTGCGGCCATGTCGGCGGACAGGATCGAGGGCGCGATCAGGGGGGAGAAAGGGGATCGAGTCATCGGTATTGCGCGGGAAACCCCGGCATTCATGCCGGGGCGGGATAGCACGCCGCCGTTAGGCGGCCACCCGGCCCGCATCCTCCTGCGTTTTGCGAAATGAATAGCCATACCCGTCGCCGCGCTGGATCAGCGTGCAGTGGCGATGGGACAGGCCCTGTACAACGCCATCGGGCGTTTGGATATTGAAACGGCCCGTGGCTCGGACGGCCACGCGGCCCCGGTGGGTGCCCGCTTTCTTGCCGTGGGGCACCACCGCCTTAACCCGGTCGCCGGTCTGAAAACCGTGGATCTGTTTCCGGCGGGTCAGATAACCGCGCGGGAACCCATGACGATTCAGGCGGGTTCGCTGGTAGCTGCCGCGACCCGCGGCGGTGATGCACAGCACCGGCTGTTGCCAGCCCCGGACGCGGGTGACGGTGCCCACGCACAGCGCATCGAGGCAATGGGCCTTGGGGATGCCCAGCCGGGCCCGGTTGTACTTGGTGCGCCCGCCGCTGGCGACTTCGACATCAAAGCCGAGAGCGATCAGGCGGCTCCGCAGTGCCCAGCGCGTGGCATTGACGGCCGCGGCATCCGCCAGGGGCGCCTTGGCCTGGGACAGTATCCGATCCGCACGGTCCGGATCGGCGGCCAGAAAGTCCTGAATGGGGCAATTGCCCTTGGCGTGGTTGCACGGCCCACAGGCGATGGTCAGATTCGAGACCCGATCGCTGCCGCCGCGGCTTTTGGGCTGGATGTGCTCGACTTGCAGCGGCACGCCGGCGGTATCGCAGTAGGCGCACTGGCGTCCCCACTTCTCCAGCAGGTATTCGCGGACTTCATAGCCGAACAGTTCGCCCTGCTGGTATGCCACGCCGGCCACCTCGGGGTTGTGGAGCTGGTGAGTATCGAAACGCACCAGCTCCTGGCTTAATGCCCTGACCGGCAGCCACCGGGTCAGCCGGTCCACCCAGGCCACCGTCGTATCGACGCGGTGCTGAAGGGAGGGCGGCAGCCACCCGTCCCGGCGCCGGCGATTGTTGAATCGTGCGGGCCGGTACCGCCGATTTGAGCGCCGGCGCCGCCGCTGTGCCCGCCGTTTCGTCAGGTTGTTTCGGATCGTCCGACCGCGGTGCGTTATCTCGGCCAGGAACAGGGGCTGGTCGGGTTTGTTCGCCGGTTCGCGAACGACCGCCACGCCCGTGGTCTTCGAGCCCGGGTCGAGCTTGACCCGCACGTCCTGGAACGCCGAGCCCTCGGCCGTGCGGTCCTTGAGCCGGATCACGAACGGCACGGTGCGGTAGACCACCGCCCGGCCGCGATCCAGCAGCAAACGCGCCCGTTTCTCTGAGCACGGCATGAGCGGCTGCTTTCGTTTGTCCAATACCATGACTGCCATAACAGTCTCCTTGTAAAAGTGCCCTTACGGGCCTTGTCACGCGGCGATGCCAAGCCGGACATCACCGTCTCCCCTCGACCGCTTATCCCGGGGTTGCTTGGATACTCGCACTGGCTTCGACCCCATCGGCCTGTTTAACGCGTACCCCGCAGTGCGTGGGACTGAGGAAGCATCCCACGGTGCCTATATACCGACCGAAGTCGGCTTCCCGGGTAAGGTTTTGTGTTGTTTAACGCATGGCTTGTGCTCCAACACAGGTCTGGTCAACTCCGGAGCATCAAGCTCCGCCCTTCAGGGCGGGGTAGTTGACGACAATAGGCCCGCTTGATAACCGTGGATTGCACCTGCTGGCTTCGGTACGCTCTGTCATGGCGGCTCGCGCGTCAAGACCGCGGCGCCGTCCTCTCCCCCCGCGCTCCGTAGGGTGCCGCCCATGGCGGGCGCCCGGGCGCATGCCGAACAAGGAATCCGAATGGCCTATCTCATCGCGCTGCATTCGCTGGCCGCCACCATCTGGGTGGGCGGGTTGTTCTTTCTGGTCGGTGTGCTGCGGCCGGCGGCCTCGTCGGTGCCGCTGGGCGAGCGGTTGCCATTGTTGTCGATCGCGCTTGGCCGTTTTTTTCTGTGGGTCTGGATCGCGATCTTCACGCTGTTGGTCACCGGCTATGCGATGACGGGGCTGCTCGGCGGCATCGCCGTGGTGCCACCTTATATCAACGTGATGCAGGCGCTGGCCTGGGTCATGATCGCGCTGTATGCGCATATGTTCTTCGCGCCCTGGAAGCGGGTACGGGCGGCACTGGCGGCCGGTGCGCTGGCCGATGCCGGCCGGGCCATGAATCAGTTGCGCCTGCTTGCCACCGCGAGCCTGTGGCTCGGGCTGCTGATCATCGCGATCGCCACCGGCGGCAGCTACGGGTTGCTGTAGCGGGCGCCTCGGGCGCGCGACGCGGCTGTTAAACTACGCGTCCGTGCAGCCCAGCCATCGATCGTCATGCCCGAAACGCTTTTTGAATCCGAACTGCACAGCCTGCCGCTGCTCATGCGCGGCAAGGTGCGCGATGTCTACGCCGTCGGTGTCGATTATCTGTTGATCGTAGCCACCGACCGGTTGTCGGCCTTCGATGTGGTGTTGCCCGATCCGATTCCGGGCAAGGGCGCGGTGCTCACCGAGCTGACCCATTTCTGGTTCGATCGCTTCGCCGGGACGGTGGCCGACCAGCGTGTCGACATGCCGCTCGAGCGGGTTCTCGACGACGCCGAAATCGCCCAGGTCGCCGGCCGGGCGATGCTGGTGCGGCGGCTCGACGCGCTGCCGATCGAAGCGGTCGTGCGCGGTTACGTGATCGGCTCGGGCTGGAAGGATTACCAGGCCACCGGCGCGATCTCCGGCATCGCGCTGCCCGAGGGCCTGGCTCAGGCCGAGAAACTGGCCGAGCCCATCTTCACCCCGGCGACCAAGGCCGAGGCCGGCGATCATGACGAAACCATCTCCTTCGAGCGTACCGCCGAGATCATCGGCCCCGAGCGCGCGGCCGAGATCCGTGATGTCGCGGTCGGGCTGTATCGTTCGGCGGCCGACTATGCCGCCGAGCGCGGCATCATCATTGCCGACACCAAGTTCGAGTTCGGTGTCGATCAGACTGATCAGCTCGTTTTGATCGACGAAGTGCTCACCCCCGATTCCTCGCGCTTCTGGCCGGCCGACCAATATGCCACCGGCATGAGCCCGCCCAGTTTCGACAAGCAGTACGTGCGTGACTATCTGGAAACGCTGGACTGGGACAAGACGGCGCCCGCCCCGCGCCTGCCGGCCGATGTGATTGCCAACACGGCGGCCAAGTACGCCGAAGCGCGCGACCGGCTGATCGGCGGCTGAGCTCCGGCATGACGCTGCGCCGGATGCATCGCGATGATGCACTCGGCGCGTGGCGTGGCTTGGCCGGGTCAGTCTTGGCCCGGTGCCGGACAGGCGTTGCCGCAGTGGGCCAGCGTATGCGCGAGCCACTGGCGAATATCGCGATCCAGCTGTGTATCGGCTTGCGTCAACGCGGCGACGCCGCCGACGGCGTTCGCATTCGACGCCGGTGCGGTGGTCTGGAAGCGCTTCTGCGCGATCACTGCGCCGTTGTCGGCACGCAGCAGCGTGGCGGTGGCGCCGATCCGGCCCTGGCTGGCCGTGCGCGACGAGAAGTGCTGCGAGAAATCCGACAGTTCGACCTGAAGCGCGAGATTGGCCTGGCCCGAAGCGTTGGCGAGCACGGCGGCGAACAGCCCGGACGCCGATAGCGCATCCCCCAGATTGTCACCCACCAGCCGGGCCGGTGTGTCGGCCCACTCGGAACGGGTATAGGCGGCAAGCTGGGCGTTGTTGGCGTAGTCCAGCCGGTACAGCATGCGTTTGGAATTCAGCCAGTCCGGTGCGCTGACCGGGCGCAGGTCCAGCGTATACCCGGTCGATGGCGTGCTGGCGCTCGTCGGTTCCGACGAGCCCGCGTCCAGGGTATAGCTCGTCGGATAGTGGTCGCCGCCACTGAGTACGCTGCAGCCGGTCAGGCCGAGTGCGGCGCCGGCGCCCGCCAGCGCAAGTGCGAGTACGGCCAGACGTTGTGACAAGCGAGTGTGTGACGTCATGTCGGATCCCTTCATTGACCGCCCGGGGCGTTGAAACCGGGCTCACCGGGGCCCGGACGGCGGGCCGGCGGACCGGTGAGTACGCTCTGGGGCTTGGACGACAGTTCGGCGCCGAGTTTCTGGATCTGGCGCGCCGTGTCCTGCATCTGGCGTGTGAGCGCATCGACGTGCGGCAGCACCTGATTGTTCAGGTTACGCATCACGTCCTGGCTCGACTGGCCGACGTTCCGGGCCGACTGAGCGGCCTTGCCCGCTTTCTGGATCGCCGGGATCGCCTTGTGGGTCAGTTGGTCGACGCTGTCGACCGTATGCCGCAGTTGCTCGGTCAGTTGCGGCAACTGGGCCAGCGTCGGCTGCAGGCTCTTTTCGGCTTCGGTGAGCTGGTGTGTCGCCTGATTGAGCTGCGCCAGGGTCTGGCTGATGTGTTTCGCGTTCTTGCCGCCGGTCAGGCTCTGGACCTGGTCGAGGATTTGGGTGACCTTTTTCAGATCGGCCTGGCCCCGGCTCTTGAGCCGGCCGAGCAGCCCCTTGTGCAATGGCAGATGGGGCGGGTTGCCGGACACTGCCGGCGCCGACGGATCCGGTGTGCTCAATGTGAGCGTGGACATCCCGGTAATGCCCTGCGTGGCCAGTTTGGCGTAGCTGGACTGCGTCAGCGGCACCGAATCGCGCACCTTGAACACGATGCGGACCTTGTTGGCGTCGTGTGGATCGAAACCCACGCTTTCGATATGCCCGACCTTGAGCCCTTTGAACTTGACCGGCGATTGGGCGCTGACGCCGCCCACCGACTGGGTGGTCTCGATCACGATCGTGCGGTGTGCGTTGCCACCGGTGGACAGCCAGAAGAAAAAGCCCACCGCGCCGCCCCCGAAAACCAGGATGAAAATCACGGCGGCGACGATATGCGAACGGTATTCCATCTCAGCTCTCGGCTGCCCCGACGGCAGTGTCGTCGGCAAAAAAACGTTCGATGAACGGATGCGAAACGCGACGCACCTCGTCCAGCGTTCCCACGGTCAGGATACGGCCCTGGTCCAGAATCGCCACCCGGTCGGCTACGGAGGCCAGCGTCGATCGGTCGTGGGTGACGATCAGTCCGGACAGGCCCATATCCTTGTGCAGATGTTTGTAGAGTTGATGGAAATCGGTCGCCGAGGCCGGGTCCAGGCCTGCGGTCGGCTCATCGAGAAACAACAGCTCGGGGTCGAGCGCGAGCGCCCGGGCCAGGGCCGCACGCTTGATCATGCCGCCGGAGAGGGCGTCGGGCATCTGGTTGCCGACGTCGGGATCGAGACCGACGGCCGCCAGCTTGAGGCTGACCAGGTCGTTGATCATGGACTCGGGCATGTGCAGTCCGTCGCGGCGCAGCTCCCGCATCGGGAACGCGATATTGGCGAACACCGGCAACGAGCTGAACAGCGCCCCCTGCTGGAACAGCACGCCCCAGTGGCGGGAAAGCTGGCGCATGCGGGACTGATCCAGGCGCCGCAGGGGTACGCCCAGCACGTCGACCCGGCCTTCGTCGGGCTCGTTGAGGCCGATCAGATGCCGCAGCGTCAGCGACTTGCCGCTGCCGCTGCCGCCGATCACGGCCAGCGTCTCGCCCTGTTCCACGCGCAGATCCAGCCCGCGCAGAATCCAGCGCTGGCCGATCTTCGCCCCCAGGCCGGCCACCTCGACCGCGGGCCGTGACTGTGCCTGCCGATCGGCCGTCATATCAGGCCCAGCTTGGCGAGAATGGCGCCGCTCAGGGCGTCGATGATCAAGATCAGCGCCAGGCCGACCACCACCGAGCGCGTGGTCTGGGCGCTCAGGCTGTCGGTATTGGCACGGGCGGTAAGTCCGAAATAGCTGCCCACCAACGCGATGATCAGACCGAACAAGGCGCCTTTGCCCAGTCCCAGCCAGAAGTTGTATATCTGCACCGACTCCGGCAGACGGGCGATGAACAATGCGAACGGCACGCCCAGATCGAACTGCGCCGTGGTGGCACCGCCCATGATCTCGGCGCCGTCGGTCCAGACCACCAGCAACGGCATGGTGATCATCATGGCGATCACGCGCGAGGTGACCAGACGCAGCCGCGGGGAGCCGCCGAATGTCTTGAGCGCGTCGAGTTCCTCGGTCAGGTGCATGCCGGCGATACCGGCGGTGATCGACGAACCGGCGCGGCCGGCCTGGATAAGGGCGGCGATCACCGGGCCGAGCTCGCGCAGCACGGCCAGGCCCATCAGTCCGATGATGCGCTGGTTGGCGCCGAAGCTCGACAGCGTGACGCCGATCTGCAGGCTCATCACCACGCCGATCACATAGCCGGTGACCCCCAGCAGCACGACGGACGAAACCCCGGAGCGGTAGATCGCGGCGCTAATCTCGCGCGCCGGGATCAGGCGCCAGCGCACGGAAATGGTGGCGATATCGGCCATTACGCCGATCAGCAGGGCGATCATGCCGCCCACATGCCGCCCGACGGCGATCAGATCGCCGCCGAGACGATCGAGCAGATCGAGCAGGGACAGACGACTTTCGCGCGGCGGCACCTCGGGTGCGCCGGCCAGCCGCTCGAAGCGCTGCCGGTGCGGATCGCGGCATTTGAGTTCGGCCGGCTCGCGCTTGCCCCAGGCCTGCCAGAGCAGCCAGGCGCCGGCGCTGTCCAGCGCGCTGATCTCGCTCAAATCCCAGGTCATATCCCGGGGCGAATCCAGGGCATCGAGCTCATCGGCCACCCGCCGCCGGTGGTCGCTGGCGGTGAACAGCCGCCAGGACCCGGTCAGGCGCACGCAGCGGCGTTCCGCGTCGTCCTCGACTTGCAGGCTCGGCGTTGATTCGCCGTTGGGCGGCGCCATGCCGCTCATCGCGCGGGGCAGGCCGTACGCGGGTCCGGCGGAACGGCGAACACAATGGGGGCCAGGGGCATGGTGAGGACAGTGGCGACTCGAAACATGGCGACAAAACTAGCGCAGAGTGGGCACGGCTCGCATCCGTATTGCGCCGGGGCTCGCTTCATCGCACGCCGCATTTGCCGATCAGGAACCGCTGGACGCCGCTGGCTGGTCGCCCAGCGCCGAATCCAGAATATTGATCACGGCGTTGTAGTTGGTGCTTTGATGATGCAGCGCCTCGAACACGGCATAGCCGTACGGTTTGATGTGGTGCGGCCCGCCGCGCTGGTGCAGGTCGGCGCCGTGGTCGAGCATGAAATGAACCATCTTGGGATCGTTGCGTTTGATGGCGAACAGCAACGGCGTGAGATGTTTCGAATCGGCCCGCGGATCGACCGCATTCACCTTGCCGCCATGCTTGAGATAGGCCTTGGCGCAACCATAGGCATCGGCCAGCGCGCCCTCGTGCTGAAAGATCTGGACCAGGCCGCCGGCCTGCGTGATGGCGTGGATATCGGCCTTGTCGTGGCCGCTGGCGCAGTAGCGCTCGGCGGGCGATTCGGCCGGCTTTTGCGTCGCGGCCGCGGCTTTTGCGTTCGGTGCCGGCTTGTTCGCCGCGCTGTTGCCTGACGCATTCGCGGCCGGCGCGGAGGTCGATGCCGCCGGGGCCTGGCCGGTCGAGGGCTGGTTTGGCGCCGGAGCGTGCCGCAGCGCGCCGGTGCGGTAAATGGCCGCACCGATGATCGCGATCGCGATGACGACGATCGCCGCGATACCGCCTCTTTTCACCAGGATCTCCTTGTTACCGGGAATCGTGCGGTTGACCGAACAGCGCGTCGAGCTTGTCCTCGAAAGCGTGGTAGCCGAGATGTTCGTAGAGCTCGTCACGGGTCTGCATGCTGTGCAGCGCCGGCTTCTGCGTGCCGTGTTCGCGAATCGTGCGATATACATCGAGGGCGGCATTGGCCATCGCGCGCGAGGCCGAGAGCGGGTACAGAACCATCGCCACGCCCTGAGCCGCCAGTTGGTCGGTGGTGTAGAGCTCGGTGGCACCGAATTCGGTGATATTGGCCAGCACCGGCACGCCCAGCTCGGTGAAGCGGGCATACATCGCCAGATCCGTCATCGCCTCGGCGAAGATATAGTCGGCGCCGGCCTCCACGCAGGCCGCGGCGCGTTCCACCGCGGCATCCAGGCCTTCCACGGCGAGCGCATCGGTACGCGCCATGATCTTCATCTGGTCGCGGGCGTCCACCGCGGCCTTGATGCGATCGACCATTTCGCCCTGCGAGACGATTTCCTTGCCCGGCCGGTGGCCGCAGCGCTTGGCCGCGACCTGGTCCTCGATATGCACGGCCGCCGCCCCGGCACCTTCCATGAGCCTGATCGAGCGCGCGATGTTGAACGCGCTGCCCCAGCCGGTATCGACATCCACCAGCAGCGGCGTGTCGGTCGCATAGGTGATCCGCCGCACATCCTCGAGCACGTCGTTCATCGTGGTCATGCCGAGATCCGGCAGGCCGTACGACCAGTTGGCCACGCCGCCCCCGGACAGATAGATTGCGTTGAAGCCGGAATGCGCGGCGAGCATCGCCGCGTAGGCATTGATCGCGCCCACGATCTGCAGCGGCTGTTCCTTGTCGAGGGCGGCGGCAAAGCGTTGCGGTGCGTTCATGGCGACGATGTCAGTGTGGGATGTCGCCGGTCAGCTTAACGCAGGGGTCGTGTGTTGTGGCCGGGTGAGGCGCATTTCGTTGTCATTTACAGATGGGGGCGCGGTGCGAGACGGCGGCGCGCACCGCGCCCGTTGTGGTGTATGGATTTGATCTGCGAGGCTTGTCAGCGGCTGGTTTCGCGCTGATGTGCGACGCATCAATTTGCGTCCGAGTAGCGGCCTTGCGATTCGCGGTTGTAAGTCTGGATCTCGGGGCTGAGTTTGGATATTGGGGTTGGTTGATTCCCGGTTTCGCACTGATGTGCGAGTCACTTTCGTTTGCTTGTCCAAACGAAAGTAACCAAAGGAAAGGACACCCTACCTTGCGCCGATGCTTCGCATCGGTGCCCTGCGCGGCTCCGGCCGAAAGCGGACCGCCGGAAACTCGCCGCGCTGCGCGCGACTCAGACATCCGGCGGTCTTTTTCGCTTTCGGCCTCCACTGCTCGGCGCTGCGCTCAAGGGCACCCGAATACAGGCACGGTCCGCGAGGTTTGGCGTTCGCGGCTGTATTTCCTCCCGTCTGAGGCGACGGAGACGCACAGCGGCGACGGGTGTCCGGCGCACTGCGCCGGTGCGGCAAGATGTTTGAGGGCCGCCAAAGCGGCCCGAGTTTTTGCCGCATCCCGTCGCCGCGAGCATCGGAGTGAACCGGCGTAGCCGGCGCCGAGGCGGGTGCCTTTTGTTTTGGCTTGTTAACGAGAGCAAGCCGAAAAGTGGCTCGCACATCAGTGCGAAACCGAGGCGAAACAAGCCTTTTGGTCCGGATCGATACGCCAAGCTCAGACGGCGCCCCCCAAAAGACTCAAGCACCAAATCCCGACTGGAATGGAAAGCCCGTTTTACGGATCAATCAGTTGGCGTGTGAGCGGGCGGAGCCCGCTGGCAACGTCTCAGGTCAACCACCGCACCGCAAACCGAATGAACCAACGGGTAAAGGCGTTGTAAGGCGGCCGGAACAGGAACGCCAGCGAGAAGCGGTCGCGCAGTACGCTGCGTTCGTGCGAGAAGGCCAGGTAGCCATAGTGGCCGTGGCTGTTGCCGATGCCGGAGTTGTTCACGCCGCCGAAGGGCAGTTGGCCGTGCAGGAAATGCATCATCGCCTGGTTCACGCAGGAGCCGCCGGCACTGGTGCGCGACAGTACCGTTTCGATGACGTAGTTGTCGGTGGCGTAGATATACAGCGCCAATGGCTTCGGCCGTGCGTTGATGGCCGCGATGGGCTGTTCGATATCGCTGTAGGTGAGAATCGGCAGCAGCGGGCCGAAGATCTCTTCCTGCATGATGCGGGCGTTTTCGTCGACCCGGGTGAGCAGGGTGGGGGCCAGGAAACGATCGTCGTTGGCCGGCACCGTGCCCACCGGCAGCTCGGCGCCGCGTTCGATGGCGTCGTCGAGCAGGCCGCGCACGCGCTCGTAGTGTTTGTCGTTGACGATACGGCAGTAGTCGCCGTTGTCGGCCAGCTTTTCACGCGCGCCGTAGAGCGAATCCAGTGCGTCGCGGCAGGCGGCGATGAATTCGTCGCGGATGGCTTCGTGCACGTAGACATAGTCCGGCGCGATGCAGGTCTGGCCGTTGTTGGCGAACTTGCCCCAGACCAGCGTCGTGGCGGCGGTCTTGATCCTGGCGGAGCGGTCGACGATGACCGGCGACTTGCCGCCCAGTTCGAGCGTGACCGATGTCAGATGCCTGGCCGCCGCGCCCATCACGATGCGGCCGACCGCCGGCGAGCCGGTGAAAAAGATATGGTCGAACGGCAGTTCCAGCAGCCGCTGCGACGTCTCGACCGCGCCCTGGACGACCGCGACTTCATCCTCGTCGAACAGTTCGGCCAGGAACTCGGCCAGAAAAGCCGCACAGTGCGGTGTCATCTCGGAGGGCTTGAGAATCACCGTATTGCCGGCGGCGATCGCCGAGACCAGCGGGCCGAGCGACAGATTGATCGGGTAGTTCCAGGGCGAGATGATCAGGCATACGCCGCGCGGCTCGGTGCGCACCTCGGCCCGGGTGCCGAACATGAGCAGGGTGGGGCGCTTGTGCTTCGGCCGCATCCAGGATTTGAGCTTTTGCATCGCGTGATGCGCTTCGGCCACCACCGGCAGGATCTCGGTGACTTCCACCTCGGCGGCCGGCTTGGCGAAATCCGCATGGCAGGCGGCGTGGATCGCCTCGCGCTTTGCGAACATCAACGCGCGCAGGCGCGCGAGCTTGGCGATGCGCTCGGCAGCGTTGGATGTCCGCAGCACCAGCGCCCTGGCTTGTTGTGCTTCGAACAGCCGCTGGATACGACCGGCATCGGTATCGGCCACGGTGTCGGCAGTCGGGATTGGCTGCGCCGCGCTGTTCATAGGCTCCTCCCGGCGCGATGGCGCCGCTTTCGTATTTTTGTACCCGTCTGCGCGACAACTGTCGAACAGGGCCGCGTTCGTCGATGCGGCCGGCGGCGGCGTGCGGCGAGTTGACGCGGTGACCTCTGCATCATAAATTACATTGAGTGATGTAAATAATACATTGATGAGTGACGTCCGGTTCGTCGGCATGGCTGTCGAGCCGGCGCTTTGTCTGATGCGACGGGGCTTGTCTGCAACGTGGGCCGTACACAAGGCCCCAGGAGGCGCGTCATGAGCGATGCACAGATCAGCCTTGCCGAAGCCCGGGCCTACGACAGAAAACGCTGGCTGTGGCCGATGGGGTTCGGCATCGTCATGCTGGTCGTCGCGGTCACGCTGGCGGGTTGGCTGAGTGGTTTGACGGTGCTGATGTTTGCCGGACCCATCATGGTCTACGGCATCGTGCCGTTGCTCGATTTCACCATCGGCAAGGACAGCACCAATCCGCCCGAGCGCGTGCTGGACGTGCTCGAAAACGATCCGTTCTATCGTTACTCGACGTATATCTACGTGCTGGTGCAGCTGGTGCTGTTTGTCGGCGTGTGCGTCATCGTGGGCACGCAGCCGCTCACGATCGGGCAGTGGCTGGGGTTCGTCTCGACCATCGGCATGCTGTCGGGCATTTCCATCAACACGGCCCATGAACTCGGACACAAAAACACGGTGATCGAGAGCTGGCTGGCCAGGATTGCACTCGCGCCGGTGGCCTACGGCCATTTTTATGTCGAGCACAACTTCGGCCACCACAGCCGCGTGGCCACACCGGAAGACCCGGCCAGTGCGCGCATGGGCGAATCGTTCTGGCGATTCCTGCCGCGCACCGTGCTCGGCAGCGCGCGTTCGGCCTGGCATATCGAGAAGCGCCGGCTGGCGCGCAAGGGGCTTTCGACGTGGTCGCCGCGCAACGAAGTGCTGCAGTCCTGGGGCATGACGGCCGTGCTCTGGATCGCGATGATGGCGGCATTCGGCATTCAGCTGTTGCCGTTTCTGATCGTGCAGGCCGTGCTCGGCGCCTCGCTGCTGGAGGCCGTCAACTACTGCGAGCACTACGGCCTGCTGCGCCAGAAGGACGCCAACGGGCGCTACCAGCGCTGCCGGCCGGAGCATTCCTGGAACAACGACCACATCGTGACCAACATCTTCCTGTTCCATCTGCAGCGGCATTCCGATCATCACGCCCATCCGACCCGGCGCTATCAGTCGTTGCGGCATTTCGACGAGGCCCCTGAGCTGCCCACGGGGTATGCCGGCATGATCGTGCTCGCCTATGTGCCGTGGCTCTGGTATCGCGTCATGGATCCGCGCGTGGCCAGTCATTACGGCGGCGACATTCGGCGGGCCAATCTCGATCCGCGCCATCGCGACCGGCTCCTGGCCCGGTATCCGCCGCCGCTGGCGTCGCCGTGACGACGGCCTGCATCGCCGCCGCGGCGGTGTTTTGGTAGCCTTGAGCGTAGTTTCAAAGGGCGCTGCCTCCCGGCAGCGCCCGTTTTTTGATCACCATGGTCTAGCGAGAGCGAGCAATGAAGAAGTGGCAATGCATCGTCTGCGGATTCGAATACGACGAAGCCGAGGGCATTCCGGACGAGGGAATCGCGCCCGGCACCAAGTGGGAAGACATCCCCGACGACTGGACCTGCCCCGATTGCGGTGCGCCCAAGGACGACTTCGAAATGATGGAAGTCGACTGACGCATCGCGCGATGCGTCGCGTGAGCGCTGCGCGCCGGCCCGCGGCGCCGACGACACACGCGATTCCACGGGCTGTTGGCCCCACCGGGCGCCCGGCGCCTGGCGGGGCGCGCCGGCCCTGAACGTCAAAGAGGCACGAGCGCATGGACCCGATCATCATCATCGGCACCGGACTGGCCGGCTACAGCGTGGCCCGGGAATTCCGCAAGCACGATACCGCCACGCCGGTGGTTCTCATCACCCGCGACGATGGGGCGAGCTACTACAAGCCCGATATCTCCGAGGCCCATGCCAAGGACAAGGGGGCGCCCGAACTGGTGCAGAAGACGGTCGAGGAAATGGCCGCGATGCTCGATGTTACCGTGCGTACCCATGAACAGGTCGAGGCCATCGACCGCGAGGCGCATCAGGTGCAACTGGCCAGCGAGACGCTGACCTATTCCAGGCTGGTGCTGGCCTGGGGCGCCGATCCGATCGTGCTGAACCTGGCCGGCGATGCGGCGGACCGCGTCCACAAGGTCAATAACCTGATGGATTATCGCGCGTTTCGCGACAA
Organism: Salinisphaera sp. SWV1; assembly: GCF_052044155.1. Classification (NCBI taxonomy): domain Bacteria; kingdom Pseudomonadati; phylum Pseudomonadota; class Gammaproteobacteria; order Salinisphaerales; family Salinisphaeraceae; genus Salinisphaera; species Salinisphaera sp. SWV1. The sequence goes on along the minus strand of NZ_JBQDYE010000036.1, from coordinate 15,909 downwards.
TCTGGAGGCGGGCTCGCACGTGGCGATTCTCGGCGCCGGGTTGATCGGCTGTGAGTTCGCCAACGACCTCATCCAGTACGGTTACAAGGTCTCGGTGGCCGATCCGGCCGACTGGCCGCTCGCCCAGCTCGTGCCGGAAGCCGCGGGCGAGGCGGTCAGGACCGCGCTGGCCCACGCCGGGGTCGATTGGCATCTGGGGCACGCGGCCACCGGTGTGCATCAGGGGGACGACGATCGCTACCATGTCGTGCTCGACGACGATTCGCAGATCAATGCCGATGTCGTGCTCTCGGCGGTCGGCCTCAGGGCCGGCACCGCGCTGGCCGAGGCGGCCGGGCTCGAGGTCGACCGCGGCATCGTGGTGGATCGCACGCTGGTCACCTCGGATCCCGATATCTACGCGCTCGGCGACTGCGCCGAGGTCGACGGCCACTGGCGGCCTTACGTCGGCCCGCTCATGCAGTGCGCGCGCGTCCTCGGCAAGACGTTGGCCGCGGGCGCGGACGACGAGCCCGGGCGGGTCAAGTATCCGACGTTGCCGATCATCATCAAGACCCACGTCTGCCCGGTGATCGTTTACCCGCCGGTCGACCCGCACGGCGAATGGCAGATCGAGCGTGATGGCACGGCGGTGGAGGGGCGCTTTGTCGACGGCGACGGTCGGCTGCAGGGTTTCGTGCTCACCGGTGAGGCCACGCAAAAACGCCGCGACTACATCAAGGAAGCCCCGTCGCTGCTGGACTGATCGCCGCGCCGCCGTATAGGGCGCACCGTGATCGGGTGGATGGCGCGCCCGCCAGTGCCGGCTCGAAGCAGCGCCTGCCGCCCGGGGTTTGATCTACCGCCGGGCGCGCCGCGCCCCGAGCCAGAACCAGATGACGACGATCAGGAAGGCGGCCGCGCACAGATACGACAACGGCTTGAGATAATGCTCGATCGCGCCCCAGTGCGCGCCGAATTCGTAGCCGGCCACGGCCAGCGCCAGATTCCACGGCAGTGAGCCGAGCAGGGAATACAGCAGGAAGCGGCCCAGCGGCATCTCGCCGATACCGGCCGGCAGCGAGATGAAGGTCCGGAAGGCCGGCAGCAGGCGGGTCACGAACACCGTGACCTCACCGTAGTGCGCGAACCAGTCTTCGGCGCGCTCCAGATGTCGTTCGTTGAGCCATATATAGCGGCCGTAGCGCCGGATCAGCGGCCGGCCGCCCCGGCGGCCCACGACATAGGCGATCCAGCTGCCCGCCACATTGCCGAGGGTGGCCGCCGCGACCACGCCCCACAGCGACAGCGCGCCCTGGAATGCGAGAAATCCCGCGGCCGGCACCACGAGTTCGCTCGGGATCGGGATACAGGCGGATTCCAGCGCGCTCAACACGAAGACGGCCAGCAGACCGTAGTGTTGGACGAAGGCGGTCAGGGCATCAGACACAAATATTCTCCGGGATGAGCGCTCAGGAAACGGCGGCCGCCATCGGGGCAGGGCTCTTCGTGCGCCCTGCCAGCGTAGCCAGAATGCGCCCGGCCAGGCGCGCGCCCTTGATATTGCCGGCCATCGGCCCGAGCTGCAGGCTGGCCGGGCGCCCGGCGACGTGCAGGCCGGGTGCTACCGCCAGCTCGCGGTCGAGATGCAGATGGCCGGCGGCATCGGTGGCCAGATCGAAATCCGCGACCGCCCGGCCCAGCACGCTGTCGGCATCGGGCCGATGGACGAAGCCGGTGGCCAGGATCACGCGCTCGGCATCGATGATGCGGCCGCCGGCCAGCACCACGCCGGCTGCACACAGCCGTGCCGGTTCGCCCTGTCGCCAGGCGAGCGCGCCGCTGGCCAGCGCCGAGGTGATGGCGCTGTAAATATCCGGCGGCAGCGTGCCGGGCTGCCGTGCCTGGGCGAGCAATGCCGTGCGCTGGGCCCACGAGGCCTCGGCGAACGGTGCCAGGCAGCGCGGGCCGGCATAGCACGGGTCGGAATCGAAATCCGCGCGCACCGGCGGCTGGCGCGTGAGCCAGCACACGCGATGCCCGGCGCCGATGGCCCGCAGGGCGAGCTGGGCGCCGGTGATGCCGCCCCCCACGATTACCGTGGCCCGGCCGGGGGCGCCGAGCGCGAAATGCGGATCGAAGACATGTTCGGCCGCTTCGAGCCCGGCCGGGCGATACGGGCGGTTCGGGCCGGTTGCCAGCACGACGCGTCGGGCCGTCGGGGCGGCGTGGTCGAGTTCGACCCGCCAGGCCCCGTGTTCGCGGCTCAGGCGCCGCGCGCGGCGCGGTATATGCCGCGGTGTGCCCAGTTCGGCCCGGGCATGGGCGTCGAACAGGGCCAGTGACGGGCGGCGATAGTAGCCGAGTGCGTGGGCTTCGTCGTAGCCGCGCGCGGCGGCGAAACGCCGCAGGCTGTCGGCTCGCGCGCCGAGATGATGCGCGTTGGAAGAGCGCAGGTAGCGCATGCCACAGGCCGCGGCCCGGGCCCGCCAGGCGGCCATCGCCGGCATCGGATCGACCACGGCGAGCCGGGCCGCGGGGGCGGCCCGGGCGATCGAGGCGGCGATGAAGCGGCCGTGCGGGCCGCCGCCGATGACGAGCCAGTCGTAATCGGTCGGGGCGCGCGGGTGGCCTTGTACGATCGTGGTCATATGTCCGGTTCGACCGGCCTTGCAATGGCCCTGATCCTATCATTCGGCCGCGAACAAAACCGAGATGCTGGCCCCAAGCGATTGCGTGCGCTCGCTTCGGCGCGCTGGCGGGCGCCGGTCCGGCACGGCGGTTTCGCGGGCGGTCGGGGCGGACTGTTAATAAGAATCAGAACGGCTCAAACACCGGTAAAAAAGCTGTGTTAAAACGCCGGCCTGTGGGGCGAGCCGCATCCCGGCTTGCTGTTTGGAACCCGGCGCACGAGAGGGAACATGACGAGTCATCGCCACCAGCGGCATCATGAACATCACAACAGTCATCGGCTGGGATGGCTGCGCGCCTCGGTACTCGGCGCGAACGACGGCATCGTATCGGTGTCCAGTCTGGTGCTTGGCGTGGCCGCCGGCCAGGCGGACGCCAAGAGCGTGATGCTGGCCGGCATTGCCGGGCTGGTGGCCGGTGCGTTGTCGATGGCGGCCGGCGAATATGTCTCGGTCAGTTCGCAGTCCGACACCGAGCGCGCCGACCTGGCGATGGAGCAGCGCGAGATCGAAGCGCATCCGGAGGCCGAGCACGCCGAGCTCAAGGGGATTTACATCGAACGCGGTCTCGACGAGCCACTGGCCGCGCAGGTGGCCAGCGCGCTGATGGCCCACGACGCGCTGGGCGCGCATGCCCGCGACGAACTGGGTCTGTCGGACAATACCGCGGCGCGCCCGCTGCAGGCGGCGCTGGCATCGGCGGCGTCGTTTGTCGTGGGCGCCGCGGTGCCATTGATCGTGGTGCTCGTCGTCAGCCGCGCGGCGGTTCTGCCGGCGGTCTCGATCAGCGTGCTGCTGGCCTTGATGGTGCTGGGCGCATTGTCGGCCCGGGCCGGCGGCGCGCCCATGTTCAAGTCGGTGGCGCGGGTGACGCTCTGGGGCGCGATCGCGATGGGCGTGACCTCGGTCGCGGGTCTGCTGTTCGGGGTGGCCGTATAGGGCGGCAACCCCGATCGACGCAACCCCGCATGGCGCGAAAAAGCGCCGGAATAGGGCGCTGAATCGGCTTGTTAGCCCAGGGCGCGCAACTGCTTCGCCGTCAACAACCAGCGCAGGGTGCCGGTGCCGCCGTCGGGCGCGCCGGGGAATTCCAGCAAGGCTGCGCTGGCCTTCTTGAAGGCCAGCAGCCGGTCGCGCCGGCGCGTCAGGCTCCAGGATACCCAGGTCGCCAGATCCGGCTCGTGGCCCACCAGCATCACGCGGTGCTCGCCGAAATGGGTGTGCAGCCAGTCGTCCAGCGCTTCCATGTCCACCGGCGGGGCGAGCACCTCGGCCTCGTCCACCGGCGGGTCGTCCAGATAGCCGGCCAGGATCTCGGCGGTCTGGCGCGCGCGCAGCAACGGGCTGGTCAGGATGGCGTCGATGGGCATATCGGCCAGCGCCGCGCGCAGGCCGGCGGCGGCCGCGCGCGTGCGCCGCTCGCCATGCGCGGTGAGCGGGCGCTCGTCGTCGGACAATCCCATGCTGTGGGCTTCGTCGCGATCCAGGGCAATGCCGTGGCGAATCACAATCACGTCCATGCCGGTATTGTCGCCTGTCTCGGTGTCGTCGTCATTACGGACCGCGCAAGGCCGCGGGGAATTTGGCCGAAGCTATCGAAAACGGCTTCGATCACAACAAAAACAATCGTCATCTTTTCCGACAGTCGCAAGCGCTTGGCGGTCAAGGCATGCCGTGGCGTGGCGGCTTTCGGGGGGCGGTGCGGGCCGGGCGTGCGCCGGGCCGTGAAGACACAAGGCCGCGCCGAGGCCGGGGCGTGTCGGCGAATCGTTAACCAGCGCGGCAAAGCCTTGTTTACCGGCGCATCGCGGCATTTATCCCACGATTTATCCACAGCGTTGTGCACGGCTTGTTCACCGCAACTACACAACATGTAGTGATTTGGGGCCCCAAAACGGGTTCTTGACCACAGTATCTAGTGGGGTATCTTGTTTGTCCAACGACGCGGTTTCCGGCTGTCCACCGCGTCGAGGGCAAGACTCTTTCACGGCGCGTTGCGGCGCAACGCAGCCAACCAGCGCGGAGACGACATGGCACAGGCAGAGATTTCCGAGCGCGGCGAAGCGCGCCAGCAGCACGGCGAGACCGCGGGCGGGCAGAGCTACGGCGCGGCCATCGAGGCCACCAAGCCCGGCGCTTACAAAGTGATTCGGCGCAATGGCAAGGTCACGCCGTTCGATGCCTCCAAGATCGAGCTCGCCGTGACCAAGGCGTTCATCGACGTGGAAGGCCAGCAGGGCGCGGCCTCCTCGCGCATCCGCCAGACCGTCAAGGACATCACCGAACAGGTGGTCCAGGGGGTGACCCGCAGCCTGCCGGGCGGCGGCGCGGTGCACATCGAGGACATCCAGGATTACGTCGAGCTGGCGCTGATGCGCTTCGGCGAGCACAAGGTGGCGCGTTCCTACGTGCTCTATCGCGAGGAGCGCGCCCGCGAGCGAGCGGCCAAGCAGGCCGAAACGGGCGCGATCGACGCCCCGGCCGCCGCCCGCGAGATCCAGGTCACCTTCAACAACGGGGCCACCGCCGAACTCGATCGCGATCGCCTGACGCGCGTGATCACTGAGGCCTGCGAAGGCATCGACGGCGTCACCGCCGACACCGTGCTGGCCGATACGCTGAAAAACGCCTACGACGGCATCACCGAAGACGAGCTGTCCACCGCGCTGATCCTGTCCGCGCGCCAGCGCCTGGAAGCCGAGCCCAACTATGGCTCGGTGGCCGCGCGCCTGCTGATGGACAAGCTGCGCCACGAAGCGCTGACCTTCCTGGCCGAAGGCGAGGTGGTGTATGCCACCCACGCCGAGATGCGCGAAGGCTATACCGCCTATTTCAAGGACTTCATTGCCCGCGGCGTGCATCACGAACTGCTCGACCCGCGGCTGGGCGAGTACGACCTGGACATGCTCGGCAACGCGCTGATTGCCGATCGCGATCTCGAGTTCACCTATCTCGGCCTGCAGACGCTCTACGACCGCTACTTCATCCATTACGATTCCAAGCGCTTCGAGCTGCCGCAGGCGTTTTTCATGCGCGTGGCGATGGGCCTGGCGATCAACGAGATTGAGCGCGAAGAAAAAGCGATCGAGTTCTACAAGCTGCTGTCGAGCTTCGACTTCATGTCGTCCACGCCGACGCTGTTCAACTCCGGCACCCTGCGCCCGCAGCTGTCCTCCTGCTACCTGACGTCGGTCGACGACGATCTGCACGGCATCTACGAAGCCGTGCAGGACAACGCGCTGCTGTCCAAATTCGCCGGCGGCCTGGGCAACGACTGGACCAACGTCCGCGCCATGGGCGCCCACATCAAGGGCACCAACGGCAAGAGCCAGGGCGTTGTGCCGTTCCTGAAGGTGGTCAACGACACGGCTGTGGCCGTGAATCAGGGCGGGAAACGGAAGGGTGCGGTCTGTGCCTATCTGGAAACCTGGCACAAGGACATCGAGGAATTCCTCGACCTGCGCAAGAACACCGGCGACGATCGCCGCCGCTGCCACGACATGAACACCGCGAACTGGATCCCGGATCTGTTCGTCAAGCGTGTGCTGAACGACCAAAACTGGACGCTGTTCTCGCCCGACGACGTGCCCGAGCTGCACGATCTGACCGGCAAGGCGTTCGAGCAGGCCTACGCCGGCTATGAAGCCAAGGCCGAGGCCGGCGAGATCACCAACACCAAGACGCTTCCGGCCGTCACCCTGTGGCGCAAGATGCTGTCCATGCTGTTCGAAACGGGCCACCCGTGGTTCACCTTCAAGGACCCGTGCAACCTTAGATCCCCGCAGCAGCACAAGGGCGTGGTACACAGCTCCAACCTGTGCACCGAGATCACGCTCAACACCTCGCCGGGCAAGGAAATCGCGGTCTGCAACCTGGGTTCGGTGAACCTGCCGCAGCATATCGAGCCAGATGCAAACGGCAATCCTCAGCTGAATACCGAGAAGCTCGAGCGCACCATCAACACCGCGATGCGCATGCTCGACAACGTCATCGAGTACAACTACTACAGCGTCAAGACCGCGCGCGATTCCAACCTGCGGCATCGCCCGGTCGGCATGGGCCTGATGGGCTTCCAGGACGCGCTGTACAAGCTAAAAGTGCCGTACGAGTCGGAAGAGGCCGTCGAGTTCGCCGATCGCTCCATGGAGCAGATCAGCTACTACGCCATCCAGGCTTCCACCAACCTGGCCGAAGAGCGCGGCGCCTACAGCTCGTTCAAGGGCAGCCTGTGGGATCAGGGCATCCTGCCGATCGATTCCATCCAGCTGCTGCGCGAGAACCGCGGCGAGGCCCCAAGCGGAGAACTATACCTGGACCAGGACGAGAGCCAGACGCTGGATTGGGAAACCCTGCGCACCCGCATCCAGCAGGTCGGCATGCGCAACTCCAACTGCATGGCCATCGCCCCGACGGCGACCATCGCCAACATCACGGGTGTTTCTCAGTCGATCGAGCCGACGTACCAGAACCTGTACGTCAAATCGAACCTGTCGGGCGAGTTCACCGTGGCCAATCCGTACCTGGTCGAAGACCTCAAGAGCCTCGGCCTGTGGGACGCGGTGATGGCCAACGACCTCAAGTACTACGACGGCTCCGTGCAGGCGATCGACCGTATCCCGGACGAGCTCAAGGTGCTCTACAAATGCGCCTTCGAGATCGACCCGCGCTGGCTGGTGGAATCCGGCTCGCGGCGCCAGAAGTGGCTGGATCAGGCCCAGAGCCTGAACCTCTACATGGCCGAACCGTCCGGCCGCAAGCTCGATGAACTGTACAAGCTGGCGTGGAAGAAGGGCCTGAAGACCACTTACTACCTGCGCACCATGGGTGCCACGCATACCGAGAAATCCACCATCAGCGATCATCGGCTGAACGCGGTGGCCAACGCGGGCAAGGGTTCCGGCGGTGGCCATGGCGGCTCCGGCGCCGCAAACGGCGGCTCGGCAGCCAACGGCAGCGGAATTTCGGCCCATGGCAACGGCAGTGCGCGCGCCTCGGCGAGTACCGCGCCAGCCCCGGCCGCTGCACCCACCGCGCCCATGGCTTGTGCCATCGACGATCCGGATTGCGAGGCCTGCCAGTAAAGCCAGAGCAAAGGTAAAGACATTCGTCCGCAGATCAACGCAGATTCACGCAGATGAAAGACAAAGCGACAAGCCGTTCTTGTTATTTGCGTGCTTCGCGTTCATTTGCGGACGTTTTTCTCGCCCGCGCTGACCGCCTGAAACAGAACAACGCTTTTTAACGAAGCAAAGCAACCAGGAACACACCATGCTCGACTTCGAAGACACCCCGCGCCAGGGTATTCCGAACCGCGACGCGCACAAGGCCGGTTCCACGTCCAACCCGAACCCGGCCGGCGCCAGCCCGGATCCGTTCGCGCTCGAGCGTGAAACCGAAGCCCCGCAGCCGGGCCACGCCGATGGCGTCACCGGCCTGGAACAGGTCGAGCTCGGCGGCAACCGCGTGTCCGTCGACGAAAAGCAGATCATCAACTGCCGCGCCGACGTCAATCAGCTCGTGCCCTTCAAGTACACCTGGGCCTGGGACAAATACCTCAACGCCTGCGCCAACCACTGGATGCCGCAGGAAGTGAACATGGCGGCGGACATCGCCACCTGGAACGACCCGAACGGCCTGACCGAAGACGAACGCCTGATCCTCAAGCGCGGCTTCGGCTTCTTCTCGTCTTCCGAGTCGCTGGTGGCCAACAACATCGTGCTGGGCATCTTCCGGCACCTCACCAACCCCGAGTGCCGCCAGTACCTGCTGCGCCAGGCGTTCGAGGAAGCCGTGCACGGCCACTGCTTCCAGTACATCGTGGAAAGCCTCAACCTCGACGAGGGCGAGATCTACAACATGTATCGCGAGCTGCCCAGCGTGCACAACAAGGCCGCCTGGGCCCTGAAGTACACCCAGAGCCTGTCCGACCCGAACTTCAAGACCGGCACCCCCGAGAACGACCAGAAATTCCTGCGCGATCTGATCGCCTTCTACTGCGTGTTCGAAGGCATCTGGTTCTATGCCGGCTTCGTGCAGTTCCTGTCCTTCGGCCGCCGCAACAAGATGACGGGCACCGCCGAGCAGGTGCAATACATCATGCGTGATGAGTCCATGCACCTGAACTTCGGCATCGACGTCATCAACCAGATCAAGATCGAAAACCCGCACCTCTGGTCCGAGGCCTTTCAGGAAGAAGCCCGCACCATGATCGACGAGGCCATGCACCTCGAGATCGAATCCGCCCACGACACCATGCCCCGCGGCGTGCTCGGCCTGAACGCCAGCATGTTCGACGAGTACATGAAGTTCATCGCCAACCGCCGCTGCTCCCAGATCGGTCTGGCTGAGCTGTATCCCGGCGCGGAAAATCCGTTCCCGTGGATGAGCGAGATGATGGATTTGAATAAGGAGAAGAACTTCTTTGAGACTCGGGTGATTGAGTATCAGACGGGTGGGGCGTTGAGCTGGGACTAATAGAGGATCGACGTCGAACAGCACTATATGTATGCTCCCACCCTTAGCCTAAAGGGTGGCGAGTTATGCTTTCTAATCGCCGAAAGGAGATCAATTCACTCGCAACGCATTTACGTGCGGAACTTAACCTATCGACTCCCGTGGATTTGAAAGAGGCTGTCGAAAAGTTAGGAGGAGAGATAGAGAGTTTCGACGAGCGCTTTGGGGGTAATGCTGAAGCCTATGTGCGAAAGCGCGGCGAGTCTTTTGCAATAGCCATTAAAACACCACATGAGAAGCGCGAACGTTTTTCTATTGCTCACGAGCTCGGTCATTTATTTCTTCATCTCGGCTATCTGGTCGACGATGAGCTATGGGAAAGTGCCGCGCAGGGGTATATAGACTCTGTGCATCATCGAATGGGGTACGGCGAAGAAGAGTTTGAAGCTCACGAATTCGCCGGTGCATTTTTAATGCCTGCTTCCGAGTTTAGAGAAGTCGCGGAAAAAAATCGAAACGGGCGAAAATACGATTTGACTAAGATTGCTGGCCATTTTGATGTTTCTAATATGGCAGCAAAAACCCGTGGTAGATGGCTTCGGTTATTTAGTTGGGACTAGATGGCTCCAGAGAAAGAACTAAAAAATAGTCTAGATTTAGAGGATTTTCGGCTAAAAAGCTCTTCAGTTAGCGATCAGAAACCGGTCGCATACTTGTTTTTCTCATTAGATGTGGTCGATTCGACGCGACTTAAAACTGAAGAAAAAAACTGGATCCGATTAATAACTTATTTCTTTGAAGCCGCTACCGATTATGCGTCGGATGGCGGTTTTTTTGTATGGAAGCACCGAGGCGATGAAATATTATTTTTCAAGCCGCTGCATAAGAATATTAATATCATCGACGAGATAGCTTCAGGCGAAGATGTTGCTCGAAGGCTAAATGATGACTTCCGTGCCGAACATCATAGTATAAAACACGACAGGGTTCTTCATGACCCGATTTCTATTAAGGCCACTATGTGGTGTGACTTAATAGAGAATTCCCCGAAGGGCAGCATCGACGAGGCAGAAGGCGCGTTACAGAATATTGCTGACAAAAATAGATCCGTAAAGCTGTATCTTACTCAGCGCAATGACACTTCTGACCATGCCGCAGTTGAATTTTTAGGGCGCGGGATCGACGCGGGCTTTCGAGCGGCTCAATACGCTCACCCTCTTTGCGTCACCCTGACAATTGAGCTTGCCTATTTGGCTTTGCGTGGAGGGCTTGATGCCCAAAAGCTGCGCGTTGTTGGTTTTAAGCATTTAAAAGGGGTATCTGATCAGCCGATGCCGATCATCTGGTATTCAGATGATTGGAGTGTGTTGAGCGATGCGTTTGACGTGAAATCTGATTCTCGGAAAAGTTCGGAAGAGTCCTCGGCGATCAGAATGCCTCATCCTCTTACCGCCGAGCTTTGTCAAAAGCATATTTTCTCTTTCGGTTTAAAAGATAAAGTAGCCGATATTGAAGTTGAAATAGAAGATGCTAATGAGTTTGATCAAGAAGCGTTAGCTGAGGGCCCTGCGGCGAATCAGAAATTAGCGGAAGTTCACTGCGTAGCTGTTTGTTTTAATACGGCTGGTGAGGTTCTGATTGGCAAGAGGCCCAAAAAGAAGAATAGCCCGCTCTCCGAAAAGTGGGAGTTCGGCTGCGCACAATTAAGAGATCATTATTCATTTGAGCAAGCCATCCAGTTTGATTATCTTCATGACTACGGAGTTAAAGTCGAGGAAGTCTATCCAAACCCTGTGACTACCTTTGTAGTTGAAGGCTCCGATTTGAATGGCGTTATTTTCATTGCTCGCGTTAACGGGAGGCCTAAGCCGCACTCTAACAAGCACCAATCTTGCTTCTGGTCGCGTCCCGATTTCATCCAGTTTTCAGCTTCCGACTGCGTGCCGAATTTTTATCAAACTTTGTGTCGAGCAGTCGACATGTACCGGTCTTGGGTAGTATCCGATGAGTAATGAAGACAGATGTCGAGACGATTTATGGGAAATGGTACGTCGTACAGATTCGTACATTCTTGCAAGCAACTGGCGCACAGCGTTTTTTCTCACATATGTATTTGCTTTGCTAACTGTGCTTTATAAGTCCGGTGTTTGGAGTATTGATGCAAATAGCTTGTGCCTTAAGTCGTTGATTTCGGCTTTTACAGCATATTATGTGTTTTGCGTTGCTTTCGTTATTTATTTTTCGCTAAATGCATCTACTCCTAACCTCGGCAATTCCGGTATAAAAAACATCTATAATATGCCTTTGATGGGGGATCTTGATAAAAAAGTTTTTTTAGATCAATACTCGGATTTTAAGGCTCAAGAAAGCTCCGATCAAAATCTAAAGCTCGCTGAGCAATACCATGATCTTGCAGTAGTCGCTGTGCAAAAGTTTAGTAATCACGGCATTGCATCGTTTGGTGCCAAATATTTGATGCCTAGTGCAGCAGCACTGCTATTGGGGCTAAAAATATACGTGCTGTATTTCCACTAAACCGGGAGCCTTCACATCAACGCAAAGAGCACGGTATGAAAAAGCTTAAGAACGAAAAGGAGCTCGTCAAGAAAGCACTCGCGTTAGGCGTGGCGTATGGCGAGGAGCGCGGCGTCGTTGAATTCGAGCCCACCGATTCCGCGACCGATAAGTTGGAATACATCTACCGATTGCTGGTGCACGACGGCGTTATTCAGCCTTTGCCGGAAGAGCAGGTATCGCAGAAAGCGATCCAGCATCGGCTGGCGATGTGGGCGGCCAGGCAATAAGGCGAATACGGGCGGCGAACCCAGTGTTGCCGGATTCGGCGCTATTGCAGAAAAACTTCTGCCCGATGACGCGCGAGGAAAGCGGGGCTCGGCGGGAATCTCTCGGGCCGCGAAATTTCGCGGCCTTCATATGCGGCCACGGCCTGATACCAGAAATCGCCGGCTGCGTGCTCAACCGTCGGCGACACCGCGATGGTCCAATCCGCGCGGATCGTGATCAGGCCGATATCGAATGCACGGTCGTGCAGCGATGATAGGCAAAGTCCGTTGGCTGGGTTGAGTCGTTGGCCGGGCGCCTCGCGCCAGGGCACGATACGGAACTCGGGGTCAGGTCTTGCCTTTTGCCCGAACCCGAGTAGTGTGACCCCATGGCCAGACCCTTAAGACTCGAATTCGCCAGCGCGCTGTATCACGCCACCTCGCGTGGTGATCGCCGGGAAGCTATTTACGAAGACGATGAGGATTGCGTCGCCGTCTTGAACGTGCTGGCAAGCGTAGCGCGGCGCGTCAACTGGCTGCGGGAGCTGTGGGGTCAGGTCTTGCGTTTTGCGTGTAGCTCGGGGTTTAATTCGATTAGAGCGGATCAGGGTCGGGGGATAAATGCTCATCCAACTTGGTGTGGTGTTTTTTGCACTCGCTATCATATCGCCACCGTTTATTATTTTGGCGGCGCAGATTCGATGGGATGAGTTTCGTTCGAGGCGAACCGGCCGCCGCCATCCGGTGACGCGGGGTATGCTTCGCCCGCCCGGTCACGCCCTTTCGGAAAAGCGCCGATATTTAGCAATGGATGCCGTGTACTCCATGGCACTTGGTCCGACGGTCGGGTTTATTGCCTTCGCTTCTGCATTTGGTGTGCCATATTTTAGCGGTAAGTCGGTTTCAAGCTTCTTAGTTGCCCTAGCCGTTGTCGCGACCATTTGCACGTCGGTATGGGCGGGCATTAGATTACGTAGCTTGTTTAATGAGTTGCAGGCCTTGAGGCTTGGTTGGGAAGGCGAAGTCGCGACCGCTGAAGAACTCAATAAGCTCATGACAGACGGTTTCGAAGTTTTTCACGATCTTCCCTGCGAACGATTCAACATTGATCACGTAATTGTGGGGCCTACAGGTGTGTTTGCCGTCGAGACTAAAACGCGCTCTAAGCAAAAACGTTCCGAAGACGCGCAAAACGATTACACCGCGACCTTCGATGGCAAAACTCTTGACTTCGCGGGGTGGCGAGATCGTCGGTGCCTCGAGCAGGCAAAGCGACAGGCCAAGTGGTTAAGCGATTGGCTGACCAAAGCAACGGGCGAACCGACGGTAGCGACTCCTGCCATCGCGATCCCTGGTTGGCAGGTCAACAGATTGAAGGGGTCAAATAAGCAGCCGATCCGTGTATTTAATCCGCGCGAAGCGAAAAGCTTGGTGCGAAATCCTACATCGCAGCCGCTCGATCGCGCGGGCGTGAAGCGAATCGCGTATCAACTTGATCAGAGATGCAGGAAAGACCTTGAGCATAGACAGGTCGAGCACTGATAAGGGGGCGGCTTGTACAGACAGGTCTTCCCCTTTGCCGAGCGAGTGGTTAGTACCCCATGGCCAGACCCTTAAGACTCGAGTTCGCCGGCGCGCTCTATCACGTCACCTCGCGTGGTGATCGCCGGGAAGCTATTTACGAGGACGACGAGGATCGCGTCGCCTTCTTGAACGTGCTGGCGAGCGTAGCGCGGCGCTTCAACTGGCTTGTTCACGCCTATTGCTTGATGAGCAATCACTATCATCTGCTGATCGAAACGCCGGACGGCAACCTCGCCCAAGGCATGCGCCAGCTCAACGGGGTATATACCCAGTACAGCAATCGTCGCCATCGCCGGGTTGGGCATCTGTTCCAAGGCCGCTATAAGGCGATATTGGTGCAGAAGGAGCCGTATCTTCTCGAGGTGGCGCGCTATATCGTCTTGAACCCCGTCCGCGCCGGCATGGTGCGGAGTGCCGGCGACTGGCCCTGGAGCAGTTACCGAGCGACTGCCGGCCGCGAGGCCATCCCGGAATGGCTGACCACGGAATGGGTTCTGTCGGCATTCCGCACGCAGGTGCGCGAGGCGCAGCTGGCGTATCGCCGCTTTGTCAGCGAAGGGCGTGGCCTGCCGCCGCCTTGGGATTCATTGGCGAATCAGGTGTTTTTGGGGGACGATTCGTTCGTCGACGCCATGCGCGCCCGCATCGAGCCCTCGAATCGGCAGCTGGGCGAGGTGCCGAGGGCCCAGCGTGCCGGTCGGGCTCGCCCGATTGGCGACTACGAAAAGGAGGCCGGCTCGCGTGATGCGGCGATCGCCGCCGCTTATGCCTCGGGTGGCTACACCATGCAAGAGATCGGCCAGCATTTCGGGCTGCATTATTCGCGGATCAGCCGCATTATCAAGCGGTTCGAGAACTAGGCATTGATGGGCATAATGCCAGTGTCGATGTGCCGGGAGCCCGTGTCCAGACGATCGGTGCGAAGCATGGGTGGAGCAGGCGGTGCGGCGGTGGTAGGCCGAAATCGACAGCGGGAATTCGGCGACCACCAGGACAACAAGTCGGTCTATTAAATACGGCGGTGCCACACAGTGACGTACGTCGCGTATCGTCGATACATCAACGCAAAGAGCAAGGTATGAAAAAGCTCAAGAACGAAAAGGAACTCGTCAAGAAAGCACTCGCGTTAGGCGTGGCGTATGGCGAGGAGCGCGGCGTCGTTGAATTCGAGCCTACCGATTCCGCGACCGATAAGTTGGAATACATCTACCGATTGCTCGTGCACGACGGCGTTATTCAGCCTTTGCCGGAAGAGCAGGTGTCGCAGAAAGCGATCCAGCATCGGCTGGCGATGTGGGCGGCCAGGCAATAAGGCGAATACGGAGTGATACGGGGTCAAGTCTACTCATTCTCTAAAATGCGACCACGAAACAAATGACGTGTGCATAGACTTGCCCTCTGGCGACCGACCCCAAGCTCTCCCGGGTGCTTCAGGGATGCTCTGTCGTGGATGAAACGGGCGGTATGTCGCGCGCCGCTTAGCCCATCAAGTCGCTCGCATCCTGCCCACTCCAAGTTTGGGGCGATGATTTGTCAATTCTCAGACTTTCCGCCTCTATTGCCGCTTGTACTGCCGGGCGTTTCGCAATTCGCTCCAGATAAGTCGAAAGTCGAGGGTAGGGAGCAAGGTTGATCTCAAACAGGCTCGACCAACGCGCAATCGTGAACAGGTAGATGTCGCATAAGGAGAATTGGTCGCCGACCAGATAGCTGCTTTCCGCGAGATGAGCATCGATGTAATTGAATCGCGCATATATTTTCTGCGTGGCGACCCGTTGGGCATCCGATCCGTATTCAGGATGGAAAAGCCATGGGCTGAACATCTTGTGCAACTCAGAACTAATGAAGGCCAGCCACTCCTCTTGTTTGAAAAAATCAAAACTGGTCAGCGGAGCGATGAGGTTTTGTTCCTCGCTCAGCAAGGCGAGGTATTGCATGATGGCTATGCCTTCCGTGAGTAGCATGCCGTTGTCCAGCTCCAATGCTGGGACATACCCTTTCGGGTTGATTTTCAGGTAGTCGGTGCCGGCTTCGGTCTGGTGATTTTTGATATCAACACGTTGCGATTCCATGTCGATGCCCATTTCATGGGCAACAATTCTGGGACCGAGAGAGCATGTGCCGGGTGCGTAATACAGTTTCATGGTGGCTCCGCGAGTGGGTTAGTGGCGAACGGCTTGGACGTTGCTGAGAAACCGCGATAGCGATCAGAGCAGCAGGTTTCGGAGATCGGTGAGCCGCTGGGCGATATGGTTTGTGATCCGCGCCGCCTTGGCGCCGTCGATCACGCGGTGATCGTAGGAGAACGACAGCGGCAGAATCAGCCGGGGTTCGAACTCGGACCCGTTCCA
Organism: Salinisphaera sp. SWV1; assembly: GCF_052044155.1. Classification (NCBI taxonomy): domain Bacteria; kingdom Pseudomonadati; phylum Pseudomonadota; class Gammaproteobacteria; order Salinisphaerales; family Salinisphaeraceae; genus Salinisphaera; species Salinisphaera sp. SWV1. The sequence goes on along the minus strand of NZ_JBQDYE010000036.1, from coordinate 69 downwards.
GACCGGCTGCCAGCTGTGCTTGGACACGCCCAGAATGCCGACCTCGGGCGAGTTGACGATCGGCGTGAA
>NZ_JBQDYE010000035.1:0-44432 GCF_052044155.1 Salinisphaera sp. SWV1 | reverse complement strand
GCACCGTGGCGCTTGATCGGGCGGTGCGCGATCGTGGTGGCCGCGATGGCGGTGATCGCGCTGCTGGCCGGGCGCGGCCTGCATGGCTGGAACGCGCCGTTCGCACTGCCCTGGTCGGAAACCGGCGCCTGGCGGGCGCCGCGCGTGCTCGCGGCGGGCATGGCCGGCATGCTGCTGGCACTGGCGGGCACCATCATTCAGCGCGTGTCGGGCAATCCCATGGCGAGTCCCGAGGTGCTCGGCGTGAGCGCCGGTACCGGCATGGGCCTGCTGGCATTGATCTGGTTCGTGCCGGCCGCGGGCACGCTGGCCCTGCTCGGGGCCGGCACGCTCGGCGCGCTGGCGACGCTGGCCCTGCTGATCGCGATCAACGCCCGTGCGGGCTTCGAGCCGCAGCAGCTTTTGCTGACCGGCATTGCGGTGATGTTCGCCTTCGACGCGATCCAGCGCATCGTGCTCGCCGGCAACGATCCGCGCAGCCAGTCGATGCTGGCGTGGATCTCCGGCTCCACCTATTACGTCGACATGGGCACGGCGGGAGTGATTTCGGCGGTCGGCGTGGTGCTCGTCGCGCTGGCCTGGCCGCTGGCGCGCTGGCTCGATCTGCTGCCGCTCGGCGCGTCGGTCGCGCGCGCGCTGGGGATCAACGTCACCCTCAGCCGGCTGGTGCTGCTGGGGCTGGTGGCGGTGCTGACCGCCGCGGCCACGCTGGTGGTCGGCCCGCTGTCGTTCGTTGGCCTGCTGGCGCCGCATCTGGCCCGCATGGCGGGCCTGGCCCGGGCGCGAACGCATATGGCGGGGGCGATGGTCTTCGGCGCCCTGTTGATGATCGCGGCCGACTGGGTGGGCCGGCAGATCCTGTTCCCGGTCGAGATTCCGGCCGGGCTGGTGGCCACGCTGATCGGTGGCAGCTATTTCATGTGGCGGCTGCGGCGGATCTGACGACGGTTTTCAGTCGCGCTTGCGGCAATACTCGATTGTGCCGCCGAAGCGCAGGGTCTGCGGGCCGTCGGCGAAGAAATGATCGACCGAATCACGGGGCCATTTCTCGATCGCCGCGAACGTGCGGCCGGCGCGATCGGCTGCGGCGATGGCGTCGCTCTGGCTCGTCAGATAGGCCACGAAGGCATCGTGGGTCATGGTGCGGGCGCAGATCGAACACGAAATGATGGCCGAGCGCGCCCTGGGCCATGCTTGCGACCGCCGGCAAAGGCAGGCGGTAATCCCGAACAATCAGGCGAAACAGGTCCATGGGCGCGGCTCAGGCGCGGTCGGGCGCCTGGCCCGCCGGCTTCAGGGGACGCGCGGCGTTCGCTTCGCCGGCCTCCGGATAGGTAATGGCGCGGGGGCAGTTGGCGCACAGGGGCAGCGATGGATCGAGGTCGCGCACACAGCACAGCCGCCGACATTCGCGGGTCGGCGCGCCCTCGCCGTCGTGCGCACCCGCCGCCAGCGGCTTGAATGCGGCATGAAACGGGTTGGGGCCGCCGTCGGGCCGCGCGGGCGAATCCAGCAGCGTGCGCGCCGGTGCCAGCCCGCCGGGCTCGGTCCGGTGCTGTTCGGTGAGCTGGTCGAGCACCCACGCGTAGTACACCGCGCCATTGGCGCCGAACACGCGGGGCGACAGCCGGCAATCGGCGGCCAGCGCCGACGCCAGCGGTGTCATGACGGCGTCGATCAGGGCGCTCATGTCGCCCGGCGCGGGCGCGCCGAGTGGGTCGTGATCGAAGATGAAGTGCGCGATCGTGCCGTCTTCGCGACAAGACACGCGCCAGCGGGCCGGGTCGAGATCGAGCCGGCGGCCGGTGGCGCATTGAACCACCACCACCGGGATGATCAGTCGGGCAAAGAAGAACTTCGACCACTCGCTGGCCGCGGCCCGTCGATCGGTCAGCGCGCGCGCCGCGGCAAACCGGGGCAGCACTGTATCCAGCGCGTCGCCGCAAACCAGGGCCCGACCCGCGATGACCGGCCCGCCCGCGGGCACGGCATCGCGACAGAGCGCGTTCGCTGCGAATTCGAACCGGCGGGGGAAAAAGCGCGCGTACATGCCGCCTGCAATGCTGTCGCGTAAATGCGAATGGTTATCGATACGGTAACGCGCCCGGTCCGTCGAGGAAAGCGTGTCAGGCGGCGCGATCGATCCCGCCCACGCCGGGCACCGTGTCGCCAATTCTGACATGTCGTCTTGTCAGAATTGGCGGGCGTTGCTATGTTGCCGTCAGAACGCGCGCGAGCGCCGCGCCGCACTGATGCCATTCGTCCGATGGAGGCCGCCATGGCCGCGACCCGCCTGCTTGCCCGACTCAATCCGCTGGCCTCGCGCCGGATCGATACCGACATGGATATCGCCATCGTCGGCGCCGGCTTCTCCGGCCTGGGCATGGCGATCCAGCTCAAGGAAGCCGGGATCGAGAGCTTCACCCTCCTCGAGCGCGCGGACGAGGTCGGCGGCACCTGGCGCGACAACCACTATCCGGGCGCGGCGTGCGATGTCGCCTCGCACTTGTATTCGTTCTCGTTCGAGCAGAATCCGAACTGGTCGCGCGCCTTCGGCCAGCAGCCGGAGATCTTCGACTACATCAAGCGGGTGGCCGCGAAATACGATTTGTATCGCCACATCCGCTTCAACACGGCGATCCGCGAGGCCCGCTTCGATGAAGACGCCGGCATCTGGCATGCGATCACCGGCTCGGGCGAGGAACTGACGGCACGCGTGGTGATCTCGGCGGTGGGCGCGCTGTCCGACCCGGCCTATCCGAAGATCGAGGGGCTGGAACGGTTCCAGGGCAAGCTCATGCACACCGCGCAGTGGGACGACGACTACGATCTGGCCGGCAAGCGCGTGGCCGTGATCGGTTCGGGCGCCTCGGCCATCCAGGTGGTGCCGGAGATCCAGAAAGCGGCCGGCCACATCACCGTCTTCCAGCGCACGCCGAGCTGGATCATGCCCAAGCCCGACCGGCCGATTCCGGAAAAGGAACAGGCCGAATACCGCGATTCGTTCTACAAGCTGGCCAAGCGCCGTTATCGCATCTACTGGATGAGCGAGCTGTTCGCGCCTTTCATCATTTCCGATCGCAGGTTCTTCAAGAAAAAGGCCGAGCAGATGGCCAAGCGCCATATCCGCAAGCAGGTGGCCGACAAGGCCCTGCGCCAGACCGTCACCCCGGACTATGCGATCGGCTGCAAGCGTATTCTGATTTCCAACGACTGGTATCCGGCGATCCAGGCCGACAATGCCGAACTGATCCCCGACGGGCCGGCGCGGATCACCGAAAACAGCCTCATTACGAAGGACGGACGCGAGATCGCGGTCGACGCCATCGTCTGCGCGACCGGCTTCAAGGTGCCCTCGCGGGCGGCGCCGTTCCCGGTCAAGGGTCTGGGCGGGCTCGACCTGAACACGGCCTGGGCCGACGGTGCCGAAGCCTACAAGGGGGTCACCGTCTCCGGTTTCCCGAATCTGTTCTTCCTGATGGGCCCGAACACCGGGCCGAGCCATACCTCGGTGCTCGCCTTCACCGAAATGCAGATGGAATACATCGCCAGGGCGATCGGGCATATGGCGCGCCACGATCTGAAATGGCTGATGGTGAAGAAACCGGTGCAGGATCGCTTCAATCGCGGTATCCAGAAGCGCATGCAGCACACTTCGTGGACCTCTGGGTGCAACAGCTGGTATCTCACCGATTCAGGCAAGAACACCACGCTGTATCCCGGCTTCAACTGGGAATACCGCATGCGTCTGTGGTTGTTCCGGCCCGGTGAATACGAGTCCGCGCCGATGCGGCGCGTGGGCGACCGCGAGGCGGCTTGAAACATCAAGGGCCCTAGTTCTTCTGATAGCTGATGCGGTAGATCGTGCTGCCCTGGTCGTCGCTGACATAGAGCGCGCCCTTCGGCCCGACCGCGAGCCCGGCCGGGCGATGGGCGGCGCTGCCCGGCGAGCGCACGATCTTTTCGCCGGTAAAGCCGGCCGGGCCGGCGAAGGTGCGATAGGGTTTGCTCGGCTTGTCGCCGTTGAACGGCTGGTAGATCACCCGAAAGCCCTGTTGCGGTTCCGGTGAGCGATCCCAGGAGCCGTGGAAGGCGATGAATGCGCCGCCGCGATAAGCCTTGGGGAAGGCCCTGGCCTGATAGAAGACCACATCCATCGGTGCCCAATGCGCCGGGTAGGCCGCGATCGGGTCGGTATAGTCGGCACAGCGGCCGATCTTGTGGCCATCGCCGCCGTATTCCGGGTTCAGGCGGCGCGCATGCGCTTTACCGTCGTAATAGCAGTACGGCCAGCCGAAGTTGTCGCCCTGCTTGATGTCGAGCAGAACCTCCGCCGGGAGCCGTACGTTCTGCTCGGTCGAGAATTTCTTCGGCCATAGGGCCGACAGCTGATCGCGGCCCATCTGGGCGCCGACCAGGCGGTGCCGCGCCCGATCCCAGGTCAGCGCGAACAGATTGCGGATACCGGTGGCATAGCGTGCCTTGGCGCTGAATTTCTGATTCGGCTTGTCGGCGGCGAAACGCCAGATGCCGCCCTGTTTTTTCAGCAGGGGGCAGGGGTCCTGGCCGGGCGAGCCCGGCTGACGATCGTCTTTCTGGCAGGCATTCGATGGCGCGCCGATGGCCACATACAGATGGTCGGCATCGTCCACCGCGAGCCCGCGTGCACTGTGGGCTTTCTGATCGGGCAGGCCGGTGACGATGAGCTGGCCCTCGCCGTCGGGAACCGCGCCCCGATGCAGTTTGTAACGGCGCACGCCCGTCGCCGAGGCGGCATACAGCCAGCCATCATGGAGGGTCAGGCCGGTGGCGCCGCCGCGGCCGAACAGTTGGCGTTTGTCGGCCACGCCGTCGCCGTTGCTATCGATGAGCGCGAGAAGATCGTGTTTGCCGTCACCGTGATTGACGTTGGCGTAGACCGTGCCGTTGGCCGCCACAGCGATATGGCGCGGCTGGCGCGCGTTCCTGGCGAAAACCGTGGCGCAGAAATGCGGCGGCAGATCGAGGCCGGCCGTCTTGCACGCCGCCGCGGCCGCCCCGGGCACAACCAGCATCAGCAGGGGCGCGCCGAGCAGCGCTGGGTTCAGTCGACGAATCATGGCATGGCCTGGCATCAGTTCGCTTTCGCTTATAGCAGCCCCGGTGCCCGGGCGCTATCCGAAGCAGTACGCAGGAGTGCGCGTTATCGTGGCCTGTTGCCAGGGGCCGTGCCCGGTGCGGAGGAGGCCTGGGGCTCCGGGGCCGTATCCGGCGGCGGGCCCCAAGCGACGACGCCTGTCTTGCCGGTTGCGACTCCGGACAAGGTCGAAGCCGCGCGGTCAGTGCGAACCGGCGCGAATTCCGGCCGCCGACGCTGCGCCGGCCCGGCAACAATCGTCGCGATAGTCAGAATTGCATGCCCGGTCTCTTGAAGCCGTGCATGATGCACCGATCTAGTGGGTATCGATTTTCACGCGCGCAATACGTCGCGCCCCACTGGAGTGCTGCATGCCCGATCTATTCAAGCCCTGGACCATTGGCGACGTGACTTTCCGCAACCGGATCTTCGTGTCGCCGATGTGCCAGTACTCGGCCGAGGATGGCTATCCGAACGACTGGCATTTCGTGCATCTCGGCAGTCGCGCGGTCGGCGGTGCCGGGCTGGTGATGATGGAGGCCAGCGCCGTCACGCCCGAGGGCCGGATCACGCCGGGCGATCTCGGGATCTGGAGCGACGCGCATATCGGCGAGTTCAAGCGCAATGCCGATTTCATCCGTGCGCAGGGGGCGGCGGCCGGCGTGCAGCTCGCCCACGCCGGGCGCAAGGCGTCCTGCACCGCGCCGTGGATCGACGGTGGCCGGGCGCTGACCGCCGCGGAAGGAGCCTGGCAGACGGTGGCGCCGAGCGCGGTTCCGTTCTCCGATAATGCGCCGACACCGCATGCCCTGGGCAGCGATGAAATGGCGGCGCTGATCGATGCATTCGTGGCCGCGGCCAAACGCGCCGACGCCGCCGGCATGGACATGATCGAAATCCACGGTGCGCACGGTTATCTGTTGCACGAGTTCGTCTCGCCGCTATCCAACGAGCGCACCGACGACTATGGCGGCAGCCTGGAGAATCGCTGTCGTTTCCCGCTGGAAGTGGTGCGCGCCGTACGCGCCGTCTGGCCGGCCGACAAACCGCTGTTCTATCGCGTCTCCGCCAGCGACTGGGAAGATGGCGGCTGGGACATCGAGCAGACCGTGCAACTGGCCGCATGGCTCAAGGCCGAGGGCGTGGACGTGCTCGATTGTTCCGGCGGCGGCAATACGCCGTCGGCACAGATCCCGGTCGGGCCGGGTTACCAGACCGAATTCGCGGCCCGCGTACGGCGCGAGACCGGCCTGGCGACTGGCGCGGTCGGCATGATCACCGACCCGGTGCAGGCCGAACACATCGTGCATTCCGGCCAGGCCGACTGCGTGCTGCTGGCGCGCGAAATGCTTCGCGATCCGTACTTCCCGCTGCGGGCGGCGACCGAATTGCACGGCGACGATAATCTGGCGCCGCCGGTGCAGTACGCGCGCGCCTTCAAGTAGCATCGGCCGATCGCGCCGGGTGACTCCGCCCCGTTCGAATGCAGGCGAGCGGGGCGTTTCTCGTTATGGCTCGCGCGCCGAATCCACAAAGCCGGCGCGCCGAGGTTAGAATAGCGCGATGCCACGACCGCGCCTTCTGCCCGACAACTTCATCCTCGCGTTGATCGGGGCGATTCTGCTCGCCACGCTCCTGCCGATTCGCGGCGGGGCGGCGGCCATTTACGAGCACGCCACTACATTGGCGATCGCGCTGTTGTTCTTTCTGCACGGCGCCAAGCTCTCGCGTGAGGCCGTTGTCGCCGGGGCCTCGAACTGGCGCCTGCACCTGTGTGTGCTGGCCGCCACCTTCCTGCTGTTTCCGCTGATCGGTCTGGCGGCCCATCCCCTGTTGTCCGATCTGCTCACGCCCGGGCTGGCCGCTGGCGTGCTGTTCGTCTGTCTGCTGCCCTCGACCGTACAGTCGTCGATCGCCTTTACCTCGATCGCCGGCGGCAACGTATCGGCCGCGGTCTGCAGCGCGAGCGCATCCAATCTGCTGGGCGTGTTCCTGACCCCGGCGCTGGCGGGGGTGTTTCTGTCCCAGGCCGGCCATGCCGGCGGTTCGTTGTCGGCGATCGTGCATATCGTGGGCGAGATCGTGGTGCCGTTCGCGGCGGGCCAGTTCGCGCGCCGCTGGATTGGCGGCTGGGTCAAGGCGCACCCGAAGGTGGTCAAGTTCGTCGACCAGGGCTCGATCGTGCTTGTGGTGTATGGCGCGTTCTCGGCATCGGTGGTGCAGGGGCTGTGGCACCAGATCCCGCCGATCGCGCTGGCCTGGCTGTTCCTGGCCGACGCGGCGCTGCTGGCGATCGTGCTGGCGGTCACCTGGGGTGTCGGGCGGGCGTTTTTCGCGCGTGAAGACGCCCTGGTGCTGTTGTTCTGTGGTTCCAAGAAATCGCTGGCCAGCGGCATCCCGATCGCCAAGGTGCTGTTCGCGTCCGGCGCGCTCGGGGCGATCGTGCTGCCGTTGATGATCTTTCATCAGATCCAGCTCATTGCCTGCGCCGCCATCGCGCGGCGGGCGGCCCGATACGCGCCCGAGGCCCAGCCGGTTCGCGGATGACACGCGCGCAGCGCAGCTGGGCGATCGCGGCGATCGCCTTCACTGGCGGTGTGGGCGGCGGCGTGGTGTTTCCGATCCTGCCGATGGTGGGTGTACAGCTCGGCATCAGCGGGGCGATGATCGGCCTGATTCTGTCCGCCAACCGGATTGCACGGCTGCTGTTCAATCCGGCCACCGGCTCGTTGCTGGATCGCTTTGGCGCCCGTTGGCCGGTGGCGGCTGGTCTGTTACTGGAGACCATCGGCAGCGGTGCCTACGCGATTGCGTTGTCGGCTGACCGTCCGGCGCTGTGGTTCCTGGTCGGACGTCTCATCTGGGGGCTGGGCTCGTCGCTTCTGCTGGTGGGTGTGCTGGCGGCCATCATGTCGATCAGCGGAAATGCTTCCCGCGGTAGCATGACCGCGCGCGTGCGCACGGCGATCAGCCTGGGGTTTCCCGGCGGTCTCGTCATCGGCGGGCTGATCGCCGATCTTGCCTCGGATAACGCCGCGTTTCTGGTCGCCACCGGACTCAGCCTGGCCGCGGCCGCCGGCGCGGCCTGCGTCATGCCGGACCACGCCGAGCGCCGGCGTCCGGCGCGCGCGAACGGCGCATCACGCTGGGCCGCCTGGGGCGACGTGCTGTCGCTGGGCACGCTGCGCATCATCTTCGCCGCCAACGCGTTGCTGTTCTTCGCCGTGTCCGGGGTGTTGCTGGCCACCGTGGCGCTGGCCGTCGATGCCCGGCATCTGTTGCTGTTCGGTCTGGGTGCCCAGGGCAGTGCCGGGTTGTTGATGGCGGTGCTGATGGGCGCGCGGGCGTCATCGTCTCTCGCTTGCGGGCGCTATCTCGATCGCTCGACCTCGCGGACCCGATTGTTGCTGCCGGCCATGGCGGGCGTGGCGACCGGTTTCGTCATCCTGGGCCTGGCCACGAATCTGACGCTGGCGATCATCGGTCTGTTGCTTATCGGCGCCGGCGCGGGCGGCCTGACCATTCCCATGCTCACGCTGCTGGGCGACGTGGCGCCGGCGCGCATCCACGGCCGGGCGCTGTCGGTTTATCAGTGGTCGTCCGATCTGGGCGGTGCGCTCGGCCCGGTTCTGGGGCTCATGTGCGGCCGCTGGATCGGCTACGGGCAGAGCTATGTCGCGGTCGGTCTGCTGATTGTGGCGATGGCGCTGCCGCTGCGGCATCTGGCGGTCGATGAGCGGCGGCGCGCCGGCTGATCGGTGTGGTGGCTGCGGATCAGTCCGGGGTCGCCAGGGTCAGGTGTTCGATGGCCTGTGCCGTGTCGTCGACCCAGACCGTTGCGGCGTGGGCTCCGCCAGCGTCGAGGGTGAGCTGGAGATGATGGCGCCGGCGGCCGTTGTCCTCGATGCGCGGCACGCGCGCGGCATTGAGGTAGAGCGTGTCGTGGTGGTGCGCCCAGGTGCGGCGCCAGGCCCCGCTGTGCTTGCTGCGATGGTGCATGTGACCGGCGACGACGGCACGCACGCGATGACCGGTGGCACGGGCATGCACGAGCGCATCGCGCAGATCGGGATCGCCGAAATCGCCCAACCCGGGATCGAAATCGCAGCCGAATGGGTCGGTAGGATCTGCCCCGAGCCCGGCCGGGCCGTTGTGGGCCAGCACGATCAGATCGCGCGGTGCGGCGTCGATGAGCGCGCACAGTCGGTCGCGGCTGTCGGCGAAGCGGGATACGCCGAATGCGCTTTTCAGGTAAGGCCGGAAATACAATCGGTTGCCGCCCATGGCATGAGGGCGCGCGATCACCAGACCGAGATCGGGCGCCAGCGAATGGAGGCTGTAACCCCCAAGCGTGACCGGGCCCAGGTCGCGGGCGAGCCGGGCGACACGGCGGCGCATGCCGAGTGCGGTCCAGCGTGTGGCCCAGGGGCGGCCCCGGATCTCGGCGAGCAACTGCGCCAGAGTGGTTGCGTCGTGATTGCCCGGGATGGCCCATGCCGGCACCGTCAGCCGCGCCAGCTGACGCGCCACGGGCCGGCTGTTCACCACGCGGGCGAAATCGCCCACGAATAGCACGGCGTCGTAGCCGGCGGCGTTGAAGAACGCGGTGTCGATGTCGTCCCACGCGCCGTGGATGTCGCCGATGATGCCGATCTGCATTCGAGGGTTGTAAGAGCGCCGCGGCCAACCGTCAAGACGTCGGGCGCCGCGACGATATGTCGCATGGGCGCATGCCGTGTGCCCGGCTAGTCTTGCCGCCGATTCCGCAGCAGTTGGGGGCATGGCATGCGACGTTATTCGGTGATGGTATGGGGCGGTCTTTTTCTGGGTGCGGCGGCGCCGGTGTCGGCACAGGCTGCGGGCCCCGGGCCGGACATCGTTGCCGCCCCGGCGGTGAGTGCGCCGACCACCAGGCTGGCGCCGCTTGCGGTGCGTGGCCTGATCAGCCGGGCCGATAACGTGCAGCCCCCACTGGCGCCGTCGACCGTCGATACCGCGGCGGCGATGGGCGAGGTGCCCGGGGGCGCGCTGGTGGACAACGGCGGCATCTCGGGCCAGGTCCAGTTCCGCGGCTTGACCGGCTATCGCAATCAGACGCGCATCGACGGCATGAGCGTGGCCTCGGGCGGGCCGAACTGGATGGACCCGCCGTTGCACTATGCGCCGGCCGCGCTGGTCGAGTCGCTGTCGGTGACACGCGGGATTCCCTCCGTGGCGGACAGCATCGATACGATCGGCACAACGGTCGATGCCAGGACCCGCCAAAGCCGCTACACCAGTGGCGATAGCTACGAGCTGCACGGCTGGGGCGAAGCGACCGCGCAATCGGTCGACGACGGCTACAGCCTGTCCGGCCAGGCCAGCCTGGCCAACGACATCAACCGGATCGGCCTGACCGCGGTGACTGACCAGGCCGCGAACCTGCGTACGCCGTATGGCAAACTCCGGGCCTCGGCCTACGATCGCAAGCAGTACGGGCTCGATTTCGGCCATCGTGAGGCCTGGGGCGAAACATCCGGCTTCGTGCGCGCGCAGCGCACCGGCGACACCGGCAACCCGGATCTGCCGATGGATATTCATTACTTCCATGGCACGCTGGCCGAATTGAAGCAGACCGCGGATATCGGGCGGACGCGGGTCACCGCCCAGCTCGACTTCAGCCACGTCGAGCACGAGATGGACAATTACATCCTGCGCCCGGCGCCGGACTTCTCGCCGCTCAACGGCGATGCGCCCGATCCGCGCTATATCCGGGCCCGCAGTCAGCGCTATGCGGCCAAGCTGCACGCGGCGCACCCGCTGGCCGGGGGCACCTTCAAGGCCGGCTTCGACGGCAGTTGGGTCCAGCACAATGCCTTCGTGGGCAATCCGAAAATGGCCGCGTTCGGCGTGAATGCCTTCGACGACATTCGCCGCGACACCTACAGCCTGTTCGGGCAATGGGCGGGGCCGATCCGCGGGCCGTGGCACGGCGAGCTCGGTGTGCGCGACACGATCGTGCATACCGCGGCCGGGCCGGGCGGCGTGGCCCCCTCGCTGCCGATGCCGGCGCAGCGCCTGGCGGCCGATTTCGCCGCCAGCGATCGCGATCAGACCGACAACAACGTGGATGTGGTGACCAGGCTGTCGCGCGATATCGGCCAGCGCTGGCAGGCCCGGCTCGGCCTGGCACGCAAGACACGCTCGCCGTATTACACCGAGCGCTATGCCTATATCCCGCTGGAAGCCACGGCGGGCTCGGCGGACGGCAACAATACCATCGGCAATACCGGGCTTTCGCCCGAGGTCGCCTACATGGCGGATCTCGGTCTGAGTTTCACCGGTAGCCGGCTGACGTTTTCGCCCGAGGTCTATTACCACCGCATCCACGACTACATCACCGGCGTGCCGTATGCCGGGGGCAATAAGGACGTGGTCATGGTGTCGACCGCCAACGGCGATCCGACGCCGTTGCAGTACGCCAATGTCGGGGCCGAGGTCTACGGTGCCGACCTTGCCGCCGCCTACAAGCTGGATAACGCCTGGACGCTGTCCGGCGGGGCCGGCTACACCCGCGGTCGGCGCACCGACACGGGCGACAATCTGTATCGCATCGCGCCGGCCAACGTGCGTGCACGGCTGGCCTACCAGCGCGCCGACTGGCGCTTTTCGCTGTCCGAGCGCTATGTCTTCGCCCGGCATCACATCGCCGATTCGCATCGTGACGCCCGGCTGGGCGATCCCGAAACCGGCGGCTATGCATTGACCGACATTGCCGCCCACTATCAGGCCAACCGGCATCTGTGGGTGGAAGTCGGCGTGGATAATCTGTTCAACCGGGGGTATCGCGATTTCATGGGCGGCTTCAATCGCGTGGCCGACAGCGCGGTGCCGGTGGGCGCGCGCCTGCCCGGGGCCGGGCGCAATGCGCACGCGACGGTGCATTTTGCGTTCTGAATGGCGTTGGAACGGGCGCGCGAGGCCGGCCTCGCGTGCGCTGGCGTGCAAGCGGTAGGGTGGTGTGCATTCCGGGGCTGGAGGGGCCATGAAACCTACGCTGCCTGCCCATGTGTTTTCGCTCGAGCCCGCCGCTGTGATGCGGGTGCTGGCCGGGTTGCGCTATCTGGCGGTGGCGCTGGTCGGCCTGGCACTGCTGCTCATGGCGGTGGCCGGGCGAACGTTGCCGCCGGCGCTGTGGGCCCTGCCCGTTCTGCTGCTGGCGTTCAATCTGGTCGTGGTCTGGCGCCTGCGCTATGCCGCGCCCCCGTCCGCGCTCGAGCTGGTCGCCCATCTGGCGGTCGACACCCTGGCCCTGTTCACGCTGTTCTGGGGGCTCGGCGGGGCGACCAATCCGTTCGTGTCGCTGTTCCTGGTGCCGGTGGCGCTGGCTGCGACGATCCTGTCGATTCGCGATGCGATCGCGGTGACGCTGCTGGCGGTGGCGGCCTATACAGCGCTGCTGTTGCGTTATCTGACACGAATCCACGACCCGGAAGCCATGGTCGGCTTCGAGCGCCACGTCGTCGGCATGTGGGTCAATTTTCTCCTGGCCGCGGCGTTGCTCTGCGGTTTCCTGCTGGTGCTGGCGGCGGTGCTGCGGGCGCGCGAACGCGAGCTGGCGGGGCAACGCGAGCGGCTGATGCGCGACGACGCCGTCGTCTCCGTGGCCACCGTGGCGGCCGGCGCGGCCCATGCATTGAATACGCCGCTGTCGACGATCGCGGTCGCGGCCGAGTCGGTCTCCGAGCATCCGGATCTGCCGCCCGACGTGCATGAGGATATCGCCATCATCCGCAGCCAGACCGCGCTGTGCGCGGCCGAACTGCGGCGCTTGATCGCGGCCCGGGACCCGCGTGCGCAGTCGGTCACGCCGCTATCCGCCTATGCCGGGCATCTGGTCGCCGACTGGCATATGCGTCGGCCGGAGATCGATCTGACCGAGACCGGACGCGCCGCGCTGACCGCCGCGCCCATCCGCAACGATCCGGCGCTGACCCAGGCGCTCGTGAATCTGCTCGACAATGCCGCCGATGCGGCGATCGCGGCGGGGGATCAGCGCCTGTGGCTGACATGGCGTTGCGAGTGCCGGTTGCTCGAGTTGATCATCGACGACCCGGGCGCAGGTCTTGAAACCGTTGCCGACCAGACCGCACGCCCGGCGCGCGGTCTGGGCCTGGGGCTGACGCTGGCGCGCGCGAGTCTGGCCCGCCTGGACGCCACGCTGGATTTTTCGACCTCGTCGCACGGCGGCACGCGTACACGGGTGCGGCTGCCGCTCGGCCCGCTGATGCCGAACGACGCGACAGGAGACGCGGCATGAGGTTGCTGATCGTGGATGACGATGTCGTGTTCACGCGCACGCTCGGCCGTGCGCTGGAGCGGCTCGGGCACGTCGCTACCGCTGCCGATACGCCGGCCTCGGCGCTGTCGGCGGTCACGCCGGACCATTTCGATGCCGCTATCGTGGATCTGCGGCTCGGCGAGCGCAGCGGGCTGGCCTTGATCGAGCCCTTGCTGGCCGCCGATGCCAACCTGCGCATCCTCATGCTCACCGGCTATGCCAGCATCGCCACCGCAATCGAGGCGATCAAGCGCGGCGCGTTCAATTATCTGCCGAAGCCCGCGACCGCGCGCCAGATCCTCGCGGCGCTGGCGCAGGACGGCGTCGCCGACAATCCGGTCGAGCCGCCGGGCACCCCGACCTCGCTACGCCGGCTCGAATGGGAGCATATTCAGCATGTGCTGGCCGAACACGACGGCAACGTCTCGGCCACGGCGCGGGCGCTGGGCATGCATCGGCGCACGCTACAGCGCAAGCTGGCCAAGAAGCCGGTCGCCGAATGACGACGCCGGCGACAACGTTTGGGTGGCGCGTCGAACCGCGTCCGGATTCGGGAGGGTGAATCATGATCGGGATCTTCATCTTTGCCGCGGCCATGGTGCCGTTCTTCGGTTTCCTCGGCTGGGTCGCCTACAAGCTCATCACCAGCGACGACGATTGAACGGGCCCGCGACGCCTGCGCGAATCCGGTCGAATCGTCGTCCGGAATGCCCGGGTTGCCGTCGAGCGTGGACGCTGAACGCTGCAGCGGCGACAATCGGGCGCCTGATGCGGGGCGCCCGCCTGTTTTTGCTGCTGGATCGCATTTATGTCCGAGTCGTCGAATCCGACATCGCCCGCAACCGAGGCCGGGCCCCGCCGCATCGTCACCCGTGGCGAGCGTCGTTTCGTGCTGCTGGGCACCGCCCATGTGTCGAAAGCGAGTGCGGACGAGGTGCGCGCCGAGATCGAGACCGGCGACTACGACCAGGTGGCGATCGAACTCTGCGATGCGCGCCATGCTGCGCTCACCCGCCAGTCCGAAATGGCGGATATGGATCTGTTCGCGGTGATCAAGAGCGGCCAGGCCGGCATGGTGGCGGCCAATCTGGCGCTCGGCGCCTATCAGCAGCGGCTGGCCGACCAGTTCGGCATCGAGCCCGGTGCGGAGATGCGGGCCGCGATCACCGCCGCGGAAGCGGCGGATACCCCGCTGACGCTGGTCGACCGCAATATCGGCATCACGCTCAAGCGGGTCTATCGCGGCATCCCCTGGTGGCAGCGCGCGTCGGTGCTCATGGGGTTGGCCGCAAGCCTGGTCTCGTCGAACAAGATCAAGGAGGAAGACATCGAGCAGCTCAAGGAAGGCGACATGCTCGAAGCCACCTTCAACGAGTTCGCGGAGCAGTCCGAACACATGCACGCCGCGCTCATCGACGAGCGCGATCAGTACATGGCCGCCAAGCTGCTGATGCAGGCCGATACGCCCGGCACCACGCTGGTGGTGGTCGGCGCCGGCCACCTGAAGGGCCTGGCCCGCTATCTCGAGCGCGGCATGGCGGCGCCGGCCGAGCGCGTGGCCACGCTCGATACCGTGCCGGCCGGCGCGCGCTGGGTGAAATGGATTCCCTGGGTGATCGTGGCGCTGGTGCTGGCCGGTTTCGGGCTCGGCTTCGCCCATAGCCCGAATCTGGGCTGGCATCTGGTCGCGGAATGGTTTCTGATCCACGGCGTGCTGTGCGCCGTGGGTGCCGCGCTGGCGCTGGCGCATCCGTTGACCGTCGTGGCGGGATTCGTGGCATCGCCGCTGACCTCGCTCAATCCCACCATCGGCGCCGGCATGGTGACCGCTGCGGTGGAGCTATGGATACGCAAACCGCGGGTCGGCGATTTCTCGACGCTGAAATCGGATGTCACCACAGTGCGCGGCTGGTGGCGCAACCGTGTTTCCCGCGTGTTGCTCGTGTTCCTGTTGTCGACCATCGGTTCGGCCGCCGGTACCTGGATCGCCGGTTTTCGGATCGTCGATCAGCTCATCGGCGCCTGACCACCGGCGTGCGGCGCGGCGTGCTCAGGAGGTCGCGCTGCTCCGGGCGGCCACACTGTCGGTCGCCTGGGCGAGATTGAGCACGGTCTGGGCGATCGATTGCGTGGTGGCCAGGGTGTCGATCGCGCCGGTGCGCAGCGCGCCGAGGATGCCGGTCACCTTGGTCGGCTCGCTGGCCATGGCGATGACGTCCGGAATACTGTGCAGATGCTCGATGGTGAGTCCGATCACGCGGCCGATCAGTGGCGTTTCCGCCAGATTGCCGTCGATGTCGATGAAGTCGTAGCCCATGATATCGCCGACCACGCCGAGCTGGCGCAATGTGGTGATCTCCTCGTTGGTGAACCAGCCCATGCGGACCATGTTGCTGTCTTCGAGAATATCGCCGACGCCGACCACCGCCACGTCCGCGTGCTGGGCCTTGTTGAGTGACTGGCGCACCGTGTCGTTGGCCAGCAGCGCATCCCGGATCTGGGGGTCGGAGACGATGGCCGGGGCATAGAGCGTAACGCTCTCGCCGCCGAAGCGCATCGCCATGTGCCGACAGATCTGGTCCGAATTCATGGCTTCGCCGCCGCGGTAGGAGCCGCCGATGGCGCAGACGAAACTGCAGTGCCGGCGCTGGTTCGAGACCACGTGCTCGGGCACCGCGCTCACATTGCGCCCCATGCCGACCGCGACCACGCTGGTTTCGGTCAGGGACTGATCGAGATAGCGCGCAACCAGGCCGGCCAGCAGTTCGCGCTGGCGCTCCGGGTCCTTGTGATCGACGGAAATGATCGCCCGCCGGATGCCGAAGCGGTCCATGAGCGCTTTTTCGAGCGCCGCGGTGGTGTTCGGCGGATGCTGCAGGCGCACGCGGATCTCGACGATGCCCTCGGCGACCGCGCGCTTGAGCAGGCGCCCCACCTTCACGCGGGAGATCTCGAATCGGCTGGCCAGCTCTTCCTGGGTCCAGCCGTCGATGTGGTAGAGCTTGGCCAGCTCGGTCAATTCATCGGGTGACATGGATTTTGTCTTTCACCTCGTCTGCCTCGGCTCGTACGTCCGAACGATCTGCGTCGAAGCCAGTGCGATCATATGTTCGATCAGTGTACATATGCACTAGACATTCATCCTACGGTGGCACACCGGTTTGTCCAATAGCATGACCGGGTATGACGTCGCTATATTTAAGTTTATACAGAGATTTAATACCTAGGTCGTATCGACCAAAGTCTAGGGCTATAAACAGGGTTTTCGCGTTGACCGGCCACGAGGGGCGAAATATTATCGATCACGAATAAACAAATGAACTGTGAATGATCATATGTTCATTCACGAAAGCCGGAAGCCGGGCACTTGCGACAGGCAGGTCGGGCCGCGGCGGGCGCCGATGGTGTCCCGGCGCAGCGGATGAAAACCGGCGATGGCGTGCCCCGCGGCGCGAAAGTCATATTGAGGAGTCAGCCGTCATGTCTGATGTTATCGATCGTCCCGAAGATGCCGCCCAGGCGGGCGCCATTCCCAAGACCATGCAGGCTGTCGTCTGTTACGCGCCGGGCGACTACCGGCTCGAGGAAGTCGAGGTGCCCACGCCCGGTCCGGGCGAGATTCTGTGCCGGGTGGAACTGGTCGGCATCTGTATGTCGGATGTGAAGGTCTACCACGGCGCGCCGTCGTTCTGGGGCGATGACACCCAGCCGCGCTACGTGAAGCCGCCGATGATTCCGGGGCACGAGTTCGTCTGCCGTGTGGTCGCACTCGGCGAGGGCGCCGGCGAGGCCAAGAACGTCAAGATCGGCGATCGCGTGATCTCCGAGCAGATCGTGCCCTGCTGGGACTGCCGCTACTGCAACCGGGGCCAGTACTGGATGTGCGAAAAGCACGATCTGTACGGCTTCCAGAACAATGTGCAGGGCGCTTTTGCTCAGTACATGATCTTCACCAGGGAAGGCATCGTCCATCAGGTGCCCGATCATGTGCCGGCCGAGGAGGCCGTGCTGGTCGAGCCGCTGGCCTGCTCGCTGCATGCCGCCGACCGCGCCCAGGTGACCGCCGACGATGTCGTGGTGGTGGCCGGCGCCGGCACCCTGGGGCTGGGCATTATCGGCCAGGTCGCGCTGTCCAACCCGAAGAAACTCATCGTTCTGGATCTCAAGCCTGAGCGCGCCAAATTCGCGAAGCAGTTGGGTGCGCACGAAGTATGGAATCCGGCCGAGGAAGACGTGATCGAAAAGATCAAGTCGATCACCGACGGCTACGGTTGCGATATCTACATCGAGGCCACCGGCTATCACAAGGCGGTGAACCAGGGCATCCACATGCTGCGCAAGCTGGGCCGTTTCGTGGAGTTCTCGGTGTTCGGCTCCGAGGTCACCCTCGACTGGTCGATCATCAGCGACCGCAAGGAACTGGACGTGCTGGGCTCGCATCTGGGCCCGTATACGTATCCGCGTGCGATCGACTTCATCGCCACCCGCAAGCTCGACATGCGCGGCGTGGTCACCCACACCTATCCGATGTCGAAGTTCCACGAGGCACTGGAAGTGATGGAACGCGGCGAGAAATCGATGAAGGTGGCGGTGGACCCGCACACCTAGGCGCAAGCGGGTTCGATCAGGTGTTTATGGCAGGGCGCGACAGCGCCGGCGGATGTGGGGCGCGCTGGCTTGTTCCGCTTGCTGGTCGCGGGCAGGCGTGCGCTGTCGCCGGCAGCGGTCGTGCGCAGTCAGCAAACGGCCGCGCGGGAGGGCGCTTCCGGTCGCGGCACCAGAAGACGAGCGTGAAGACGCACCCCCGCCCCCGCTCTGATAGCCGCTATACCGCCACCGCCGGCTTGCGGGTCATCGGCGGTGGCGGGGCTGTGATCGCGTGGCTGTCCGCGCCCGGGAAGCGCGCGTCCGGCAGTGCGCAACGCATTGATTATGGAGGTTCTGCATGAGTACAGCCACGAGCGTCCCAGCGTCCCGAAAGGTTTGGAGCGGGCGCAAGATTGTCCTGATTGTTGTGGGCCTGGGCGTGCTGATTGCCATGGGGCTGGATACCAAGGTCGTGCGACAGGGCGAGGGCCCCGCCGGGCCGAAGCAGTTCTCGCAGGCGGCCTACGGCAAAAAGGAGTTTCCCAAGGTACGCACCAGGATCAGCGAGCGCGCGGCACCGGCAACGCAGCTGGCGGCGGCGCTGGCCAAAGACAAGAGCGCTGCGGTCAAGAAGTACGGCGTGCCCAACGATATCGGGCCCATTATGTCGGTGAAGTTCTCCGGCGTGGTCGGCAAGGGCGACGAGGGTGTGTTCAATATCAAGGTCCCGGGGTTGCCGCAGGATCTGACCATTCGCCTGCAGACCGGGCCGGCCATCATTGGAACGACCCTGCGTGATGGCGCCGGCGGGATCAGATTCGGCGACTTCGAAAACCAGATTCAGTATCAGAACGCGGCGGCCGGCATCAATAACGCCATGAAGAAGCAGGTGTTGTCCGGGCTTGATCGCGATCATCTGACGGGCAAGACGGTCCACGTGGTCGGCGCGTTTCAGTTGATCAATCCGCACAACTGGCTGGTCACGCCAGTGGAACTCAAGGTCGGATCATGAGCGATCAAGCGATCTCGCAGAAGCACGGCAGGGCCATCCTGTCGGCCCGCGACGTGCACAAGCGCTACGGCGGCGTGCGTGCCCTCAAGGGCGTCGACTTCGACATCTATCCCGGTACGGTAACGACGCTGTTCGGTGAGAACGGCGCCGGCAAGTCGACGCTGATGAAGATCCTGTCGGGCGTCGAGCAGCCGAGCGAAGGCCGCATCATTCTCGACGGCGAGCCGGTCACATTTGCTTCGACCGTGGATGCGCGCGACCGCGGTATTTCCATCATCCACCAGGAGCTGTCGCTCGCGCCCAATATGTCGGTGCGCGACAACATCTTCATGGGCCGCGAGCTGCGCGGTCACCGCGGCGTCGACTACGCCGAAGAGGCGCGCCAGGCGGCCGCGCTGATGGCGGAGCTCGAGGAGGACATCGATCCGCTGACGTTGGTCGGTGAGTTGCGTGTCGGCCAGCAGCAGATCGTCGAGATTGCACGCGCGTTGTCCGTGAATTCGCGCATCCTGATCATGGACGAACCGACCTCGGCGCTGTCGGCCACCGAGGTCGAGGTGCTGTTCAAGGTCATTCGGGATTTGACGGCCAAGGGGGTGGCGCTGGTCTACATCTCGCACCACCTTGAGGAGGCGCTGGAGATCACCGACTACGCGGTGGTGCTGCGCGACGGCTCGATGACGGCCCACGCCCAACGCGCGGACATCGATCTGCCGTGGATCGTGCGCAAGATGGTCGGCGAAAACTTCAACCTGGGGTCTCCGCCGGCCGGCCATGATTTCGGCGATGTCGCCCTGTCGATCGACGACGTTTCGGTCCTGGATGCCACGGCGAGTGGCCGTCTGGCGGTCGATCATCTTTCCCTGGACGTGCGCGCCGGCGAGATCGTTTGCATTTATGGCTTGATGGGCGCCGGACGCACTGAATTGCTGGAAGCCCTCGCCGGTGGCAGCCCGATCAGTGGCGGTCGCGTCTTGCTCGGTGGCCGTGATGTTTCCGGTTTGTCGATCGCGCAGCGTATTGGTGCCGGGCTCTGTCTGGTGCCCGAAGACCGTCAGCGCGACGGTCTGGTGCAGACCATGACGGTCGGGCGGAATCTGTCGCTGGCCAGTATTGGTGCCTTCGTGCGCAATATGCTGCTGTCGCCGCGCACCGAAAAACGCCTGGTCGATGCGGCGATTCATGATGTCACGGTCAAGACCGACGGGCCGGAGGCCATGATCGGCTCCTTGTCTGGCGGCAACCAGCAGAAAGTGGTGATCGGCAAGATGCTGATCACCCAACCCAGCGTCATCCTGCTGGATGAGCCGAGTCGCGGCATCGACGTCGGCGCCAAGGCCGAGGTCTTTCGGCTGCTGGCCGAGCGGGCACGACAGGGCGCGGCGATCGTGTTTTCGACGTCCGAAGTCAACGAATGCCTGTCCATCGCCCATCGCATTCTCGTCATGGCGCGCGGCCGTATCGTGGCTGAGTTCGGTCCAGACGTCTCCAAGGAACAAATCATGGCGGCCTCCGGCGAATCCGTCGCCGCTTGAGCACCACGGATCAGGAATTCAGAATCATGAGCGATAAACGCGGTCAAACCATGACCAAGGACAAGGGCGGGCTGTTTGCGGGCGGCTTCGATCCTATCGGCTTGCTCCTTGAAGGACGTGCTTTTTTCGGTCTGATCGCGATCATCGCGGTCTTTTCCTATCTTTCGCCGAACTACTTCACCTTCAACAACCTGCTGACCATGACCTCCCATGTGGCCATCTTCGGCCTGCTGGGCATGGGCATGTTGCTGGTGATTCTCACCGGCGGCATCGACCTGTCGGTCGGCTCGACGCTGGGCCTGTGCGGCGTGATGGCCGGTTTTTTCATTCACGGCGTCGATATCGGCGGGGTCACGCTTTATCCCGCGATCTGGGTCGTGGTGGTCCTGGTGTGTGCGGTCGGTGCACTGGTCGGCCTGATCAACGGCATCCTGGTGGCCTATTTCAGGGTACCGTCATTCGTGGCCACGCTGGGATCGCTCTATGCGGTACGCGGGGTGGCGCTCCTGATGACCGGCGGCCTGACCTACAACAATCTCGGCGGCAAGGCGTCGCTGGGCAATACCGGCCTCGACTGGCTCGGTTTCAACACCATACTGCAGGTGCCGGTCGGCATATTGATCATGATCGCGGTGGCGATTGTACTCATCGTGGTGCTCAATCGAACGGCCTTCGGTCGCTGGCTGTATGCGACCGGCGGCAATGCGCGCGCTGCGCGCCTGTCGGGCGTGCCCACCAACCGCGTCACGGTGCTGGTGTTCGTCATGTCGGGCATCTGTGCGGCCATCGCCGGTCTCGTACTGACCTCGGAGCTGACCTCGGCCGGCCCGACCGCGGGCACCACCTATGAACTGACCGCCATCGCCACCGTGGTGATCGGCGGTGCCGCGCTGGCCGGTGGTGTCGGCAATATCCGCGGCACGCTCCTGGGCGCTTTCGTGATCGGCTTCCTGTCGGACGGCCTGGTCATCGTGGGCGTGTCCAATTACTGGCAGATGGTCTTTACCGGGGTGGTGATCGTGTTTGCGGTGCTCCTGAATTCGATCGAATACAAGGCCCGGCGCAAACCCCGCACCTCCGCATCCGCCGATGGCGGCACGCCGCCGGCGGCCGCAAGTCAACAAAATCCGGTTGATCCGGCCTCGTCGTTGGGGACGTCGACGGGCGAATCGTAGGCACAGAACGTCCCTGACAAAACCGCTGGTTGAACGGCGGAAATAATCACTACACAAGGAGATAAGCATGCAACGCATGAAAATCACAATCGTGGCGGCGAGTGTTCTATTCGCATTCGCCGCCTGCGCCGGAATATCCACGGCTTCGGCCGCAGACTCCGGCAACGGCAAGCTGATGACGATCATCGTCAACGATCCCTCGAATCCCTACTGGCAGACGGAAGGCCAGGTGGCGGCGAAGGAAGCCCGCAAGCTCGGCTACAAGGCGAATGTGGTGGCCCATCACGGCGACACCAATACCGAACGCAATGAGGTGGACACCGCGATCACCAACCACTCGGCGGCCATCATCCTCGATCCGGCCAACGCCAAGGGCTCGATCGGTTCCGTCAAGAAAGCGGTTCAAGCGCATATCCCGGTGTTCCTTGTGAATGCCGAGATCGACCAGAAGGGTCTGGCCAAGGCACAGCTGGTATCGAACAACGCACAGGGTGCTGCCCTGGGTGCCCAGCAATGGGTCAAGGCCGTCGGTACGCACGCCAAGTACGTCGAACTCAAGGGCGCGCCGTCGGACAACAACGCGGCGACGCGGTCCAATGGCTATCGCACCGTGCTCTCCCAGTATCCGGGCCTGAAGGAAGTGGCCTCGCAGGTTGCCAACTGGGACCGCACCCAGGGCCACGACAAGATGCAGGGCATGCTGCAGTCGCATCCCAACATCACCGGCCTGATCAGCGGTAACGACGAAATGGCACTGGGCGCGATCGCGGCGCTCAAGCAGGCCGGCAAGCTCAGCCAGGTCACGGTCGGCGGCTTCGATGGTTCGCCCGCGGCCATAGACGCCATCAAGAAGGGTGAAATGGCTTACACCGTGCTACAGCCGGTGGCCGTGTTTTCGAAAAAGGCGGTCGACGAAGCCAATCACTACATCAAGACCGGCAGCACCGGCGTGGATCACGAGAAGCAGTTGTTCGACTGCATCCTGATCACCAAGAAGAACATCGGCAACTATGTGGCGCCGTTTACCCTGAAGAGCATGCAGTAACAAGCCCCTCGGGGTAACGGCTGCAATGAACGCGCGGGCCGCAATGGCTCGCGCGTTTTCGATAAGGAGACACTGATGACTTATCTGGTGAATCAGCCCGCCGATTTCGTCGACGAAAGCATCGACGGTTTCGTGGCCGCCAACCGAGCCCTGGTGCGCCGCGTGCCGGGCGGCGTGGTGCGTGCCACGCGAACCCCGCCGGGGCAGGTTGCCGTGGTCATCGGCGGCGGCTCCGGTCACTATCCGGCATTCGCCGGGCTGGTGGGCCAGGGCCTGGCGCACGGCGCGGCCATGGGCAACGTCTTTGCCTCGCCGTCGGCGCAACAGATTTATGCCGTGGCCAAGGCCGCGGCCTCCGATTCGGGCGTGCTGCTGTCGTTCGGCAATTATGCCGGCGACGTGCTCAACTTCGGCATCGCCGAGGAACGCCTGAAGGCGGAAGGCATTGCCTGTCGTTGCTTTGCCGTCACCGACGATATCTGCAGCGGCCCCGCCGACAAGGCCAGCGAGCGTCGCGGCATTGCCGGCGACCTGACCGTGTTCCGCGCTGCCGCACTGGCTGCCGCCGAGGGCAAGTCGCTGGACGAGGTATACCAATTCGCAAGCCATGCCAACGATCGCACCCGGTCGTTCGGGGTGGCGTTTTCCGGGTGCACGCTGCCCGGTGCCAAACAACCCCTGTTCACGGTGCCCGAAGGGCGCATGGGCGTGGGCATGGGCATCCACGGCGAGCAGGGCATCGAGGAAGTCGACATGCCGAGCGCGTCGGATCTGGCCGACATGCTGGTCGATCGCCTGCTCGACGAACGCCCGGACGGCGCGGCTTCGCCGCGTGTGGGCGTGATGCTCAATGGTCTGGGCTCGGTGAAGTACGAAGAACTGTTCGTGCTCTACAAGCGCGTGTCCGAGCGACTGGAAGCCGCGGGCCTGACGCTGGTACAGCCCGAGGTGGGCGAGCTGGTCACCAGTTTCGAGATGGCCGGTGTATCGCTGACCCTGTTCTGGCTCGACGAGGCGCTGGAAAAAGCCTGGACCGCGCCGGCCACCACGCCGGCGTATTGTCGCGGCGGTGTGGCGCTGGAAGGCGAGCCGCGCGACGACGCCGACCTGGCCGCCGCCCATGAAGAGGAAACCCCGCCCGCCAGCGCCGATTCCAGGTCCGATGCGGCCGGCATGCTGGCCGTGATCGAGGCCATCCAGGCCCGGATCGAGGCCGAGGCCGAGGGCCTGGGCCAGCTCGATGCCATCTCCGGTGATGGCGACCACGGCATTGGCATGGACACCGGTGCCCGGGCCGCACTCGCGGCCGCGCGGCGTGCGGTTGAAAAAGGCTGCGGCGCCGGCACCGTCTTGATGCGGGCCGGCGATGCCTGGGCCAACGAGGCCGGTGGCACCTCCGGCGCGCTGTGGGGCCTCGGCCTGCGCAGTGTGGGGGCGCGCATCGGCGATGATGACCGCGTGGCCGCGCCCGCGGTGACCGCCGGCGTGGTCGACGCCACCGACGCGATCATGCGGCTCGGCGGCGCCGAGATGGGCGACAAGACCATGCTCGACTCGATGAAGCCGTTTGCCGACACCCTGGCCGATGAAGTGCAGTCGGGCACGCACCTGCGTGCAGCCTGGCGCCGTGCTGCCGAAGCCTCGCAGCACGCCGCCGAAGCGACCGCCGATCTGGCGCCGAAGAAGGGCCGGGCCAAAAACCATAGTGATAAAAGCGTGGGCCACCCCGATCCGGGGGCGATTTCGTTCGCGATGATCGTCGCCGCCGTCGCCGACACTCTCGAATCCCTGC
The DNA here is from genome assembly GCF_052044155.1 of Salinisphaera sp. SWV1. Classification (NCBI taxonomy): domain Bacteria; kingdom Pseudomonadati; phylum Pseudomonadota; class Gammaproteobacteria; order Salinisphaerales; family Salinisphaeraceae; genus Salinisphaera; species Salinisphaera sp. SWV1. The sequence goes on along the minus strand of NZ_JBQDYE010000035.1, from coordinate 19,850 downwards.
ATGAGGACGCAGCATGAGCGACAAACTCCGAATCATCATCGGCTCCGACGAGGCCGGCTATCGCTACAAGGAAGCGATCAAGGCCGATATGCAGGCCAGCGACACCGTGTCCTCGGTGGAGGACATGGGCGTCGACGAGGCGGCCAGGACGCCGTATCCCACCATCGCCATCGCTGCGGCGCAGAAGATCGCCGCGGGCGAGGCCGACCGGGCGCTGCTGATCTGCGGCACCGGCCTCGGTGTGGCCATTTCGGCCAACAAGGTGCCGGGCATTCGCGCGGTCACCGCGCACGACGGCTACTCGGTCGAGCGCGGCGTACTGTCCAACAACGCCCAGGTGCTGTGCTTCGGCGAGCGCGTGATCGGGCTGGAGCTGGCCCGCAAGCTGGCCCGTGAATGGCTGACCTATCGTTTCGACGAGAACTCCTCGTCGGCGAAGAAGGTGGCCGTGATCAAGCAATACGAGGAAACCGGCGACGCCAGCCCCGTCGAGTAGGCGACAATGAACGCCGGTTTGCACAACCATTGAACTGCAATGCATATCGGCGTCAGCTTCAAGATGTATCTCGACCGGCCGCGTACCCGTGAGTGGTGCGCGGCCGCCGCCGCGACCGCCAACCGGCATCCGGCGGTCCGGTCGGGCGCGGTCGAGCTGATCGTCTTTCCCACGTTGCCGGCCATGGAAGCCGCCATGGCGGCCTGTGCCGATGCCCCGGTGGCCTTCGGCGCCCAGGATCTGTTCTGGGCCGATCGCGGTGCCTACACCGGCGCGGTCAGTGGTGCCGATCTGGCCGATATGGGCTGTACCTACGCCGAGATCGGGCATGCCGAACGCCGTCGTGTGTTCGGCGAGGACGACGCCGCGATCGCGAAGAAAGTTGCCGCCGCGGTACGCAACGGCCTCATCCCCTGGATCTGTATCGGCGAACCCGAGTCGGGCCCGGCCGGGGCGGCGATCGACTTTTGCAATCGCCAGCTCGCTGCATCGCTGGCTGAACTGGGGCGACCCACGCCAATGGTGATCGCCTACGAACCGGTCTGGGCGATCGGGCAGACCGAAGCGGCCAGTGCCGCGCACGTGGCCGAAGTCGCCCGCGGCATCAAGGCCGGCCTGGCCGAACGCACCGGGCAGACCGACGTGCCGGTGGTCTATGGCGGCAGCGCCGCACCGGGCACGCTGACCGAACTCGGCACCGCCGTCGACGGGCTGTTCCTCGGCCGCTTTGCCCACGATACGGCGGCCTTCGAAGCTATTCTCGACGAGGCCGCAGATCTGAGAGGCTAGAGCTTCTTTTCGTGAGCCCTGATTCAAATCTCATCAGGCAATGAAATGCGAGATTGTTCAGTGCGTTGTTGCTCTGGAAGCCTTTGACTGGCCGGGGTTTCGCGCTGATGCGCGAGTCACCTTTCTTGCCTGCCCAAGAAAGGTAACCGAAAGAAGGGCACCCGACACAGCGCCGGCTACGCCGGTTCACTCCGACGCACAATGCCGACGGGATGCGGCCAGAACTCACGTCGCTTTGGCGACGCTCAGACAGACTGGCCGCCCCGGCGCCGTGCGCCGGACACCCGTCGCCATTGCGCGTCTCCGTCGCCGCGTAACGGGACGCAATACAGATCCATCCCGTTACTCTGCCCGAGTCTCGCGCCCAATCACGATGAACAGGCTCCGTCTTCCATCTGCGTGAATCTGCGTCGATCTGCGGACAAAATGCCTTTGGAGAACGCTTTTAGTCGCCCATGGCAGCGCGCACGGCGGCGCGATCCGGCATGCCGGCCCGTGCACCGGCCGCGCCCACTGATAGCGAGGCGGCCACGCCCGCCATGCGGATTGCGTCCTCGACCGACTGGCCTTCCACGCGCGCGGCGGCGAACGCGCCGGCAAACGTATCGCCGGCGCCGGTGGTATCGACCACCGTGCACGGCCGGCCGGGGACATGGCCACGGCTGCCATCGCGGCCGATCCAGAGTGCGCCGTCCGCGCCGAGGGTGGCGATTACGCCGATATCGTACTGCTGGGCAAGGCGCGCGGCCTGATCGACGGTCTGGTCGCGGCTCGCGCCTTCGCGCTCGCCAAGCAGAAAAGCCGCCTCCCCGGCGTTGACCATCAGCCAGTCCACGGCGGTCATCTCGAAAGCCTTGAGCGGAGCGGCGGGCGCGGCATTCAGGATCACCTCGGCGCCGGCTGCCCGACCGGCGCTCAGCGCCGCATTAACGAACGCGGTCGGCGTTTCGAGTTGCACAAGGAGCACGTTCGCGCCGCCCATGGCGCCGGCCATGTCGCGCGAGCCGTCGAGCTCGCCATTCGCGCCGGGTACCACCACGATCCGGTTCTCGCCGGCTTCGTCGACGGTAATCAGGGCTATACCGCTGCTGCCGGGAAAGCGCTGCACGCCGTCGGCATCGATGCCCTCGGCGGCCAGATCGGCCACGATCCGGTCGCCGAAATCGTCATCGCCGGCCGCGCCGAGAAAACGCACCGGCGCACCCAGCCGCGCGGCGGCCACGGCCTGATTCGCGCCCTTGCCGCCCTGGTGCATGGCATAGCCCGAGGCAATCAGCGTCTCGCCCGGCTCGGGATGATGCGCGACCCGGGCGACCAGATCGATGTTGGCACTGCCGGCGACCACGATCATGAGCGGCCTCCGGCGGCTGGGCACGACAAGCGGATCGCGGAGCGGCGGATTTCGAATGCTGTCATGAAATTCAGTTGGCGAGGTTGAGCGGACCTATTCGACCATACTTGCGAGCGTATCGGCAGTCATCGCGTGATGATCGCCGCCGTCGGCGCCGGTAAGTGCGCTGCACTCGGTTTCGTCGCAAGCGGCAATCGTCCCTAATAGCAAATCCGCATCGGCAGGCCGTGTTCGTCCGTGGGCGGATGTTCGGGCACGCTCCGGTGGATGCCGGCGGCGATGCGTTCGGCCGAGAACAGCGCGGCATAGGCGTCGGCGATGTCGTCATCGGCGGCGTGGCCGACACGATGTTTCTGTCTGAAGTGTTCGAAGTGCGCACGGCCGTAGCGTGTGAACACGCGTTGCAGACGATCGTGGGCGCCGAGGCCGGATTTCTTCGGGTATGGCATGGGCCGCAACGGGCCGCCCGTATCGGCATTCCAGCAGGCAAAGGCGAGTTCGGGATGCACTTCGTGGACGCTCGTGCGCAACGCCGGCTGATCGGCAAGCAACGCGTCCACTTCGCGAATCTTGCCGAACAGGTTGAACGCCTGGGCCGATACGCCGCCCGCGTCGTTGTCGATGTTGATACGGCTGGCCCTGGCATGGGCGTCGCGCAAAGCCAGCCCGACGGTCGTTGCGTAGATCGCGCCCCGGGTGGCGGTCGGAAACACGCTGTTGCCGCGAGCAGCGCCGAGAAGACGGCGGGCTTCGAGGTCGCATGCTCGCTTGCCGGCGGCGGCCAGGCCGATCGGCATGTCGACGGCCACGATATCGCGCTCGGCGACGACGCCCAGCGTTTGCAGCAGATCGGATAGCCGCGGCCGGAGAAACACGCCGCCCGGGGTGGCGGCGACCCATCCGGCAGGGCAGCCGTCGATGCCGATACAGTTCGGACCCGTCATCGCGTCAGTTTAGCGGATGCGATGACGGGCCCGACGGCGTACGGCCGGGCGCCTGTGGCCCTCAGGCCGCCAGGGCCGCCCCGATGGCATCGTCGATGATGGCCAGGCCTTCGTCGATATCCTCGGCCGTGCTGATCAGCGGCGGCATGACCTTGATCACCCGGTCGCCCGGGCCGGTGGTTTCCATGATCAGGCCGCGCTTGAAGCACTCGCCGATGACGGCATTGCCATGGTCCGGCACCGCGCAGTCCAGGCCAATGAAGAAACCGCGGCCGCGGACTTCACCGTCGAAACCGTCGTGGTTGTCGATGATTTCCTGCAGCCGAGCACGGATGCGTTCGCCCTGCTCGGTGACGTGCCGGGTGAGTTGGTCGTCGCGCCAGAACTTGTCGAGCGCGGCCGCGCCGGTGACGAATGCATGGTTGTTGCCGCGGAAGGTGCCGGTGTGTTCGCCCGCGTCCCAGACATCGATTTCCGGGCGCATGAGTACCAGCGACATCGGCGAGCCCATGCCCGAAATCGATTTCGCGAGGGTGACGATATCGGGCTGGATCTCGGCCGGCTCGAACGAGAAGAACGGCCCGGTGCGGCCGTAGCCGGCCTGGATGTCGTCGACGATGAACAACAGGTCGTGCTCGCGGCAGACGTGGGCCACTTCGCGCAGCCAGTCGAAGCCGGCCGCATAGATGCCGCCTTCGCCCTGCACGGTTTCCACGATGACCGCCGCCGGCTTGTCGACGCCGGAGAACGAATCCGACAGCAGGGCGTCCAGATCGGCGATCGTGTCGCGACCGTCGCGATAATAACCGTCGAAGGCCGCGGTGGTGGTATCCGACAGGCCGACGCCGGCGCTGTTGCGGATGGCGGCGTTGCTGGTGACCGAGGTCGAGCCCAGTGTCATGCCGTGGAAGCTGTGGGTGAAATGGATCATTCCGGAGCGGCCGGTGTATTTACGCGCCAGCTTGAGCGCGGCTTCCACCGCGTTGGTCCCGGTCGGGCCGGGGAATTGCAGTTTGTAGTCCAGCTTGCGCGGCTTGAGGATGATCTCTTCGAAAGTCTCCATGAACCGGGTCTTGGCCGCGGTGGCCATGTCCAGGCCGTGGTTGATGCCGCCGGACTTGATGTAGTCGAGCAGGGCGGCTTCCATGTCGGGGTCGTTGTGGCCGTAGTTCAGTGCGCCGGCGCCGGAGAAGAAATCCAGATATTCGCGGCCGTCGACGTCGGTCATGCGGTTGCCGCGGGCGGTCTTGAACTCGGTCGGAAACGAGCGCACGTAGCCGCGGACTTCCGATTCCAGGCGATTGATGATGTCCATGCTCATGGCGATCGTTGCCTCTTTCAGACTTTGGGCAGGTTGCCCAGGCAGTAGTATTTCGTCTCCAGGTACTCACTGAGACCGACATGGCCGCCTTCGCGGCCGAGGCCGGATTGCTTGACGCCGCCGAACGGCACGTGCGGCCCGGTGATGTCCATGGTGTTGACGCCGACCATGCCGTATTCCAGCCCGCGCAGGTACTTGCGGATGCGGGCGTCGCTGGGCGTGAACACGTACGAGGCCAGGCCATAGATGGTGTCGTTGGCCGCGGCCAGGGCCTCGTCGTCGGTATCGAACGGCGCGATCGGTGCAACGGGAGCGAACTGCTCCTCGGCGGCCACGCGCATGGCCGAGGTGAAATCGGCGACCACGGTGGGCATGAAGAAATTCTCGCCGGGGGCATCGGACTGATCGCGCCCGATGATGCGGGCGCCGCGCTCGCGGGCGTCGTCGACCAGCGATTGGGCTTTTTCGACGGCATCGGCGTGGATCAGCGGGCCGATCTCGGTGTTCTCGTCGAGACCGTGGCCTACGGGCATGGCGTTCATCTTTTCGACGAAGCGATCGACGAAGTCGTCATACATCGAGCGATGCACAAAGATGCGGTTGGCGGCCACGCAATCCTGGCCCGTGGTCTGGAACTTGGCGGCGATGGCGCCCTCGACGGCGGTTTCCAGATCCGCGTCCTCGCAGACGATGAAGGGCGCGTTGCCGCCGAGCTCCATGGCGTTCTTCTTGACCGTGGCGGCGCTTTGCTCGATCAGCTTGCGGCCGACCTCGGTCGAACCGGTGAACGACAGTGCGCGCACGCGATCATCCGCGCAGACGCGCTCGCCGAACTGCTTGCCCGAGCCGGGCACGACATTGAATTCGCCGTTCGTGAGCCCGGCCTTTTCGGCCAGATCGGCGAGCGCCAGGGCGCAGAATGCGGTCTCGGTGGCGGGGTTGACCAGCGTGGTGCAGCCCGCGGCGAGCGCGGCGCCGACCTTGCGCGTGATCATCGCCAGCGGGAAGTTCCACGGCGTGATGACGGCCGCCACGCCGACCGGCTCCTCGACCGTGCCGATCGCCTTGGTCGGGTCCTCGGCGGGGATGGTCTTGCCGCGGATGCGGCGCGCTTCCTCGGCGAACCAGCGAAAGAAACTGGCGGCATAATCGACTTCGCCGCGGGCCTCGCTGATCGGCTTGCCCTGTTCGACGGTCATCAACCGCGCCAGCGCCTCTCGGTTGTCCTGCATGCCCTGGTACCAGGCATGAAGACGATCGGCGCGGGTCAGCGGGGCGGTATGCCGCCACGCCTCGAAGGCGCTCGCCGCGGCATCGATCGCCGAGTCCATCTGGCGTTCGTCCAGCGCCGGCACGTGGCCGAGCAGTTCGCCGTTGGCCGGGTCGCGTACGGGACGCTTCTCGTCGGGCCCGGCCTGACGCCATTCACCACCGATGTAGGCGGCTTCGTGCATGAGTGCCTGATAGTCGGACATGAAATCGCGCTCGTGATCTGAGGATCCAGACCTCGCACGCTACCAATTTGCACGATGCCACTACATCAGTAGTCGTGCGGAGCCTGCTTGCGCGTTGCCCGGCCGGTATCCGGCCGGGCTGTCCGTTCGAGTGCTCGGCGATGGCTCGCGGAGCCGGTCCTGATCGCCGGTTTGTGCCCCGCGCGGTCAGGGTTGACAGGCCCGCGCCGATCCTTTGGCCCGTCGTGTCCCGGGGCCGGTGTCAGCCGACCCCGGGCGGGTTTCAGGCGCGCTCTGGCGCTTGTCCGGCCGAATCGATCCGGTCGTGTCCGGTCACCGAAAGATAGGTCACCAGTGCGCATATCATGGCCAGGAAGACGGCGCTCGTCAGGGTCGTACCCAGCCCCAGTCCACCGTTTGCCAGCGGCTGCGACAGGCCGTCGCCGCAGGCGGCGCCGAACGGCCGGGTGAGGATGTAGGCGACCCAGAAGCAGACGATGCCATTGGCGGCGGCGCCGTAGTAGGCCAGGGCGGACACCCCGATCAGGCCACCGAAGAGCAGGCCGGTGCCGGCGAAACCCAGGCCCAGCCCCTCGGCGATCCAGTCGCCCACGGCCGTGCCCAGGGCAAACGTCATGAGGATGGCCGTCCAATAGAAGCTTTCCCGGCGCCGGGTATTGATGCAGTGTATGGACAATGTCCGCTCGCAGGCATACCACAGCGCAAAGGTCGCGGCGAGCGCGAGCGCGAACAGCAGCGAGGAGGCATACAGCGGCACCCCCAGGCGGTCGGTCAGATTGTCGGTGACCAGGGTGCCGAACACGCTGATCACGACCACGGTCGACCAGTAGCGGGCCGGAACATAGCGCCGACTGCGCATCTGCAGCGCCAGCAGTCCTGCCAGCACCAGGCCGGTAACCACCGATGTGCCGGACAGCCCGAGGTGCAGCCGGACGTTGACGAAATCCGCGGCCGTTTCGCCTACGGTGGTCGACATCATCTTGATCAGCCAGAAGATCAGGGTGACCTGCGGTACCTTGTTCCAGTAAGTCGTGGATTTCTGCGCGGCGTAAGTCATGGTGTGGCTCACTTGAGGTTGGGGTTCAATGGTTGCGTTCGCTGTTTTCGGCGGTGTCGCTCGTCTGCGGCCCGGCTATTGCCATGCCGCCCGGCACGCGGACCGGACACACCACGCATTGCCATGGAGAGGAGCGCCGCTGTATCGCGTGGCCCCGATTGTGGCGGGCGAGACTTAGCTCGAGCTTAGGGGACCGGTTCGCGGCGGATCGTGTTATTAACCCGGCACAGAAATAGATGATTTTTCGGGTTGATAGCGCGCGCATGCGACCGCATGCTCGCCGCGGCCATTGGCCGTGAAGCCTTAGAAGATAAAAGACGGACAGGCGCCGGCTTTTATTTTTGCAGGCGTTGAAGACAGCTGATGAAGTCAGCTGTCTTGGTGCCGGATTAATAGCGCCCGGCGTGTGGGCCGGCACCATCTCGGACCATGATCCGGCGTCCGGTAATGCGGCAACCGGCGCCGGGGAGGTGTTAGATTCGGGGTCTGTTTTTCGTTGACCCGGCCAATTCCCATGTCCCAAATGCAAGTTGCCCAGATCAGCCGCGCGGGCGGCGCGTTCGAACTGGTGACCCGTTCGGTCGCCGAACCCGGCCCGTCGCAGGTGCGCATCAAGATTGCCGCCTGTGGCATCTGCCACTCGGATGCCTTCGTCGTCGATGGCGGATTTCCCGGGCTGCAATACCCGCGCGTGCCCGGCCATGAAGTCATCGGCACCATCGATGCGCTGGGCGAGGATATCGACCATTGGCAGGCCGGCCAGCGCGTGGGTGTGGGCTGGCACGGCGGCCATTGTTTCGCCTGCGATTCCTGTCGGTCCGGCGATTTCGTGACCTGCAAGAACCAGCAGGTCTGCGGCATTTCCTACGACGGCGGCTATGCCGAATACATGATCGCGCCGGTGGAGGCGCTGGTCGCCATTCCCGAGGCCTTGTCATCTGTAGAGGCGGCGCCATTGTTGTGCGCCGGCGTGACCACCTACAACGGCATGCGCCACACCGGCGCGAAGCCGGGCGACGTGGTGGCCATCCAGGGCATCGGCGGGCTCGGCCACCTGGCGCTGCAGTACGCCCACGCCATGGGCTTTCATACCGTGGCGCTGTCGCGCGGCACCGACAAGAAGGATATGGCGCTGGCGCTCGGCGCCGACACCTATGTCGACACCGAAGCCGAGGACGCGGTCGAGGCGCTGCAGAATCTCGGCGGCGCCCGTGTGATCGTGGCCACCGCGCCCAACCCGAAACTGATGAGTTCGGTGATCGACGGCCTGGGCGTCGACGGTCAGCTGCTGGTGCTCGGCGCCTCCCCCGAGCCGATCGAAGTCTCGCCGTTCCAGTTGTTGATGGCGCGCCGCAGCGTGGCCGGCCACCCGAGTGGCACCCCGCACGACTCCGAAGACACGCTGAACTTCTCGGCCCTGCGCGACATCAAGACGCGCATCGAGACCTATCCGTTGTCCGACGTGAATGCGGCCTACCAGCGCATGATCAACAACGAGGCGCGTTTTCGGGTCGTACTGACGATGGAATGACGCGGGCCGTCGCGGGCCGGGTGACCTGACCGCGCCCGACGAGCCGATGCCCCGCGGCCGCGATGCGGACGCAACGGCCCGTCTTCTGCGCCGAGCGGGAGACGGGCCGTTGCGATTTCGCCGCGACACCGCCACAACGGTGCGGCATGGCGGCGCCCCAGGTCACGCCCCGGCGGGTGCAGGCGTCATCGCGCGCGGGGTCTCATCAGTTTGTAGATCACGGGCATCAAGACCAGCACCAGCGGCATCTGGACCAGCAACCCGGTGATGATGGCAATTGCCAACGGTTGCAGCATGGCCGAGCCGCGGCCAATGCCGAGCGCCAGGGGCAGGAGCGCGAGCGCAAACGCCAGTGCGCTCATCACGATGGGCCGTATCCGGTTGCGCCCGGCGCGAATCAGATTTTGCGCCAGCGGCTGTTTAGAGCCACCCACGACCTCGATCAGCCGCAGTTCGGAGAAATAGAAGATCGCGATCTCGGTGACGATGCCGATGATCATCGTCATGCCCATCATGGCGGTGATATTGAGCTGCACGCCCGTCATCCACAGCCCGATGAACACCGCGCTGGCCGCGAGCAATGGCTGTACGAGAATGGCCAGCGCTGCCCGGAACCGTTCGTAGAGAAACAGCAGCAGGAAAAACACCAGCGCGACCGCGGCAATGAACACGCGGATCAGGCCGGCGAATGATTGCTGCTGCTGCTTGTACAGACCGCTGAGCTGGTAATAATCGTTTTTGGGAATCAGCCCCGGTTTCTGCAGGACTTGCTTGACGCTGGCCGCCGCCGCGCCCAGCGAGCGGCCGCTGATGCGGGCGGTCACCATGACATCCGACTGCAGGTTATATCGCGTCAACTCGGGCTGGCCGGATACGATCTTGACATCCGCCACCCGCGACAGCGGCACCAGATGCCCATCGGGCGCCTGTAGCCGCATATTGCGCACGGCATCGATATTGTTGCGCAATTTTTTCGGTACCCAGACGCGTACGCCGATGAATTTCACACCCTTGCGCACTTGCGTGGTGACCACGCCCCCCAGATAGGTCTGTAACTGCTGCGTGATGGCCTGCGGCGACAGGCCCTGAATCGCCGCCTTGACGCGCTTGACGTGAATATCAAGGCTGTCGCCGGCGATCACCACGCCGTTCTTCACACTGACGATACCGTTCACGCCGCTGATCGCATGGGCGACCTTTTTGGCCACCTGCCGCAGGTCCTGGACGTTGTCGCCGAACAGGCGGATGGCAATGGGCTGTGGCACCGAGGTCAGATCGCCGATTTCATCCTCGATGAGCTGCGAGACATCGATGTCCAGGCTGGGCACCTTGTTCTGAACCTGCTGACGGATATGGTTCATGACCGCCGATGTCGACGGGCGCGGCAACGGTTTCAAACGCACGAAGAAGTCGCCGGTGTCGGGCGCGGTGATGCCGCCGCCCAGCTGGTAGCCCGTGCGCCGCGACCAGTTGCTGACATAGGGGTTGTTTTTCAGGATCCCGGCCACCTGTTTCAGCAACCGATTGGTTTCCTGTAACGAGGTACCCGGTGGCGAACGATAGTCGAGGACAAAGCCGCCCTGGTCCATTTGCGGGATAAAGCCCGACCCCACGCTGCCGAACGCCAGATAGGCCACGGTCAGCAATGGCACGAGACCCACCAGTAGCCAGGCCGGGCGCCGCAGCACCCGGACCATCAGCCTGGTGTAGCCACGATTGACGTAGCGGGTAATGCGGCCGACTTTCTCGCGTTCGGTATCCTTGGGCCCCAGCATGAAGTTGGCCAGTAGCGGGACCACCAGCCAGGCCACGAGAAACGAGATGAACAGTGCGCTCGCCATGGTCAGCGACAGCGCCTTGAAAAAGGCCCCCGTGACTCCGCTGAGAAAGGTCAGCGGCAGGAAGATGATGATGGTCGAGGCCGACGAGCCCACTTGCGGGGGCGTGAACTCGCGTGCGGCCGCCAGCACTCGGTCGATGCCGTGTTCGCCGGTGTCCTGGACCCGGCGCACGATCTGCTCGACCATCACGATGATATCGTCGATGATGAGGCCGACGGCCGCCGCCATGCCGCCGAGCGTCATCATGTTCAGCGTCATGCCAAAGACATAGAGCAACAGCATGCTCACCGCCAGGACGGCGGGGACCGCGACGACCGCGACCAGCGTGATCTTCAAGCTGCGCAGGAACACCAGCAATACCAGCGCGGCCAGCCCGACGCCGATGAAAATGGCGCTCACCACGCTCGACTTGGACAGCTGCACCAGAACCGATTGGTTATACCACTGATTCAGCTGCACGCCCTTGGGCATCTGTGGCTTGAATTCAGCCAGCCGGCTTTTCAGGTTGTTGGATAGATTGATGACGCTGGCGGACGGCTGCTGATAGACGTTGAGCAGCACCGCCTGCTGGCCGTTGGCCGTGACCCGTGTGTACTTGGGCGCGGTGGCCAGCTTGACCTTGGCCACGTCCTCGAGCTGGACCTGTCCGTTGTCGCCGCTTTTGAGAATGGTGTGGCGAATCTCCTGGAGGCTTTTAAAGCGCGTGTCGGAGACTTCCAGATACAGCTTGTAATGATCCTGGATTCGGCCGACGGCGGTCAGCACATTGGAGGCCGAGACCGCCTTGGTCACGGCGGCCATCGACAATCCCACGGCCTTGAGCCGTGCGGGGTTGACGCTCACCCGGTATTCGGCTCTGTCCCCGCCCTGCACCGTGACCTTGGCGACCCCTGTCACGCTGGACAGGTAGGGCACGAGCTTGTACCTGGCCAGGTCGCGCAGTTGCACCTGGCTGAGTTTCTTGGAGGTCAGGCTGTAGGCCACCACCGGCCCGTAGTTCGCCGGGTAGCGCCGCTGGGCGGTATAGGTTGTGCCCTGTGGCAGGCTGGACATCATCTGGCCGATGACCGAATCCACCTGGAGCACGGCATTCTTCATGTCGTGGCCCCAGTCGAAATTGATCTCGATATCGGTCGAGCCGCGGCTGGTCGTCGAGCGAACCGAGCGTACGCCGGGTACCGAGCGCACGGCCTGCTCAACCGGCCGCGTGACCTGCAGCATCATTTCGTGTGCCGGGCGCACGCCAGCGTTCAGGGATACGCGTACCCGCGGGAACGAGACCTGGGGGAACAGGCCGACGGCGAGCTTGCCGTAGCTAAAGGCCCCGCCCAGGGCGAGCAGTACCAGCAAGAACAGAATCGAGCGGGTGTGATTCTGTACCCAGCTTGCGAAACTCATGAGCCCTGACGGACCGCCATGCCGTCCGATAGCTCGTAGTTACCCTGAACCACTATGGGCATGCCGACCTTCAATTGGGTGTTCGTGGGCTTGATCGCGACCAGCCCATCCTGCTCGAGCCCCTTGTGGACATTGATCCGCTGCGCCTTGCCATGGCGCACGACGAACACATAATCGCCCTGCTTGTCGTGCAATACCGCCGAGCGCGGCACGGCAAGCGGATGATGCGTGGATAACTTGAGCCGGCCCTTGACCCGCATCCCGGGCAGAAACGGTTGCGCCTGTGCGCCGCGCAACGGCGCGATGGCGTTGACCAGGCGCGTGTTGGGGTCGACCACGGCATTGACCACGCTGATCTGGCTGGCGACGCCCTTGCCATTGCCGAACAGGGGAATCACCTGGACCGACATCCCCGGTTTGATTTGCTTGATTTCGTCCGGCTCGATACCCAGGGCCACCCGCAGCCGATCGCGGCGCGCGAGCTGGAACAACAGGGTGCCGGACTTGACCTGATTGCCCGGGTTGATGGGCAGCTTGCTGACGATGCCGCTGAAGGGCGCGGTCACGACACGCGTCTGCTGCCCCGTGCCCAGCGCTTTCTGTGCGGCGAAAGCGGCCTTCGCCTGGGCCAGTTTCTGCCCGGCGGAATCGACGTTGGCGTGGGTCGCCAGATGTTGCTTGAGCAGTTTTTTCTGGCGGGCCAGGGCCTGGCGCGCAAAGCGGACATTGGCTTTGGCCGTCAGGTAATTCGAGCGCGCCGAGGGGGCCGTGCGCAGCGTCAGCAGCGGATCGCCTTTTTTAACCGGTTGGCCGAGGTTGACATCGAGCTTGCGTACGAACGCGGTATAGGTGGCATCGCGCGTGGTCTGCGCTTCGGGGTCGGGCCGCACCACGCCGAACGCGGTGATGGTGTGGTCCATGGCATGGGTCTTGAGCGGGGTTGTCTGCACTTTGACGCTGGGCTGCGTGGCGGCGAACAGCGCCGTCGACACGCACAAAAGCGCAATTCCGATCGTTAGTCGCATCGTTTAACTTTTTCCGGCAGCTTGATTGGCGGCGGGCGTGTCCAGCGGCATGCCGAGCAGCGTTTCCAGGTTGGCCTGGGCCTGCTGCAGGGAACTCTTGAGCCGGATTGCCTCGATCTGCTTCGACAGCAGGCTCGTGCGTAGATTGATATAGGTCCCCGCGCTCATGTTGCCCTCGGCGAAGCTGCGTTGGGCAGCGGTGGTGGTTTGCTTGAGCAGCGGCAGATGGGCTTGCAACTGATGCAGTTGCCGGCTGCGAATCCGCACCTCGCGCCATAGCTTGTGGGCCTGGTTGGCGGCCTGATCCAGGCGCGCCTGGTAGCTCTGGCGCAGTGACGCGCGTGTTGCGCGGGCGATCGCGATCTGGCCCTGGTTGTGGTTGAACAACGGCAGGGTGAGGTTGATGCCCGCGCCCACGGTCTTGACCTGGCTGGTATCGCTACCGTTGGTCGGCCCGATCGACAGTGCCGGAAACTGCTTGAGAATCGCCTTGCGCACCTTGGCTTCCTGGCTGTGATAGCCGGCGCGCAGCGCGAGCAGATCCGGCCGGCGCTTGGGCAGCTTCGCCAAGGCGGACTGGAACTCGGCCTTGGATAACGGCTGGATATCGATGGCGCCGGTCAACCGCGGCTCGACGCCCGGCTTCACGCCGAGCAGGGCATCCAGCGCGTGCCAGGTCTGGTTGCGCTGGCGCTGGAGCTGGCGCAACTGGCTGTTGGCGTTGACCAGGGTGACCAGGTCGGCGGACGTGGTCGACAGCGTGGCATTGCCCTGTTTCAGGGCCTTGCGGTCGCGTTGATAGTGCTGCTTGTTGAGCCGGTGCTGGGTTTTCAGCAGATCGGCGAGCCGCGCCTGCGCGCGTGCCTGGATGAACAGCTGGCGTGCTTTCTGCGCGACCTGCCATTCCTGCCAGAGGATATTCAGGTTGACCTTGGCCCGATTCGAGCGCGCGGCATCGCGCGACGCGTGCCAGGTGACCAGGCTGGTCAGGTCCGCCATCAGCCCGAGGCTGTAGCCGTTGTAAAGCGGCGGCGGCCCGCCCGTCGGATGGATGAAGTTCGCGCTCAACTGCGGATTGGGCAGCAGCCCGGCCTGTAACAGCTGTGCCTGCGCCACCCCGGCTTGCGCCCGCTTGGCCTTGAGATCGGGATTGTCGAGCACCGCCAGCAGGACCACGTCGGTCATGTCCAGGCCCTTGGCCGGGTTGACCGCATGCGGCTGCAGTCCGGGGACCGCGAGTTGCCGGGCCGGGACCTGCAGCGCGGGCGGCGTGTCCGCCAGATCCGGGCTATCGGGTAATGGCTTGGCGTGATAGGTCGCGCAGGCCGACACCAGCATCACCGGCACGATCGCCAGGGCAAGGCGGATTGGACGAGCCCCGGGGCGGCCCGGGCCGTTGACGCAAGGCTGGATCATCAGAGCAAGGCGCGCCGTTACCGGCACGGGAACCACGTGTTGGAACGCGAGTCTAAACAGTTGGCTGTAATAGCCATGTTAACCCTGGCCGGCGCGGGCTGGGCGCCGAATCAGGCCGCATGCTCAGAACAGCGACTGTTGCGGGTTCGCACGCGTTGTGCCGAAGCGCCGCAGCTGTTCGACAGATTGGCCGAGATAGCTCGCGATGCTCGATAACGCGGTGATATCGGCGAACGACTGGTCCGCGATCAGCTGTCGGGCGGTGTTGCGGTCGTCTTCGGAAGCCGCCTGCAGCAGATCGGCCAGCATGATCTCGTCCACCGGGGCGAAGGTTTCCGGGTATTTCCAGGCCATCAGTTCGGCCGGCCGGTCGAGCTGGGCGGCGAAGGCCAGTTCGTGCACGAGCGCGGCCGCGGCGGCCAGGTCGGCGCCGTGACCGGCCACATGCTGGCGCCGGGCGAATTCATGGCAGGCCTCGGCATCGACCGACGCCATGCCGGCCAGCAGCGTGTTCATCGGCGTGTCGTCGGTATAGGCCATGGGCGCATCGGCTGGTGAATGGATCGCGCATCATCCGGAGCTGATGCGCACGGTGCAAGCCTCGCTACATCGAGGTGGCGAGCGCCCGGTCGGCGGCGTGCTGTTCCCGCGCCAGATCGACCAGCCGCGCCACCAGATCGGGATAGTCCATGCCGGATTCGGCCCACAGCTTGGGATACATCGAAATTCGGGTAAAACCCGGCAATGTATTGATTTCGTTGATCACGACATGGTCGTCGGGGGTAACGAAGACATCCACCCGCGCCAGCCCGCGGCAGTCCAGCGCGCGGTAGGCGGCCAGGGCCACGCGGCGCACGGCCTCGATGCTGTCGGCATCGAGCGCCGCGGGAATCACGACCTGTGCGGTGTCGTTCACGTACTTGGTGTCGTAGGCATAGAAACCGCCGTCGGCGACCACCACCTCGCCGACCGTGCTCGCCTGGGGGTCGCTGTTGCCGAGTACGGCGCATTCGATCTCGCGCCCGGTCACCGCCGCTTCGATCAGCACCTTGTGATCGAAGCGCAGCGCGAGATCGATCGCTGCGGCCAGCTCCTCGGCCGTGGCCGCCCGGCTCACGCCGACCGACGAGCCCAGATTGGCCGGTTTCACGAACAGCGGGCTGCCCAGACGCGCGGTCAGCGCGGCATGATCCAGCGGCCGGTCCGCCGCGGTCACGACCTCGAACGGCGCGATCGCCAGCCCGGCGTCGCGCAGCAGCCGCTTGGTGACGTCCTTGTCCATGGCCGCGGCCGAGCCGAGCACGCCGGCGCCGACGCAGGCGATGTTGGCGGCCCGCAGCAGGCCCTGCAGGGTGCCGTCCTCGCCGGTCGGCCCGTGCACGATGGGAAAGGCCACATCGATTTCCAGTGCGACCTTGCCGGTGTCGGCGCTCACGATCTGGCCGGATTCGCGGCCCGGCACGATGGCGAGTGCCGCGGTGTCGGCCTTGAGCGCGATACGCTTCGGATCGTCCGGGTGATACACGAAATCGGCCGGGTCGGCGGCATGCCAGACGCCGGCCTTGTCGATGCCGATGACGAACACCTCGAAGCGCTCGCGATCGAGTGCCGCGACGATATTACGCGCCGATTGCAGCGACACCTCGTGCTCGGCCGAGGCGCCCCCGCAGATCACGGCTACTCGCGTTCGGCCCATGGGCCTCTCCCTTCCATCCGTCATTGGCGTGCGAGCCGCCAAGGATGCCATGAAAGCCCCATTCGCCACAGCGGGCGCGGGCCGCGCTTGAAAACCCGCCTCGCGGGCCGCATTCAAGGCATGCAGGCGGCGCTGCCGCACCCATTTGGCATCAACCACTACTGATTGAACACGCCATGAGCGACGACAACACGAACACGCAGGGGGCCGCGCAGGCCGGGACCCACGCCGAGAAGCACGGCTTTCAGGCCGAGGTGAAGCAGCTGCTTAAGCTGATGATCCATTCGATGTATTCGAACAAGGAGGTCTTCGCCCGCGAACTGATCTCCAATGCCTCGGATGCGCTGGATACGCTGCGCTTCGAGGGCTTGAAGGACGATTCGCTGTTCGAGGGCGATTCCGACCTGCAGATCTGGATCGAACAGGACAAGGACGCCCGCACGGTTTCGATCTCGGACAACGGCATCGGCATGACGCGCGACCAGGTCATGGAGCGCATCGGCACCATTGCCAAATCCGGCACCCGCGCTTTCCTCGATTCGCTCTCCGGCGACGAGAAGAAAGACGCCAAGCTCATCGGCCAGTTCGGCGTGGGTTTCTACTCGGCCTTCATCGTGGCCGATCAGGTCGTGGTCGACACCCGTCGCGGCGGCGAGTCCACCGGCGTGCGCTGGATTTCCGATGGCGGCGGCGAATACACGCTGGAAGAGATCGAAAAGTCCCAGCGCGGCACCACCGTCACGCTGCATCTGCGCGAGGACGAGGAGGAATTCCTCGAGCCGTACCGCATGCGCCATCTGGTCAAGACCTATTCCGACCATATCGCCTTCCCGATCCGGATGCGCGAGCAGCTCTCGGAAGAAGACGAAAAGGAAGGCAAGGAAGCCGGCTGGGAACAGGTCAACCGCGGTGCGCCGTTGTGGGCCGAGCCCAAGGCGAACCTGTCCGACGAGGATTACGTCGAGTTCTACAAGCACACCAGCAACGACTTCGAAGAGCCGCTGACCTGGACCCACAATAAGGTCGAAGGCAGCCAGGAATACACCAACCTGCTGTTCATCCCGAAGCGCGCACCGTTCGATCTGTTCGACCCGAACGGCAAGGCGCACGGCGTGAAGCTCTACGTGCAGCGCGTGTTCATCATGGACGACGCCGACAAGCTCATGCCGCGCTACCTGCGCTTCGTGAAGGGCGTGATCGATTCCAACGATCTGCCGCTGAACGTCTCGCGCGAGATCCTGCAGTCCAACCGGCTGCTGGACAAGATTCGCGCCGGTTCGGTGAAGAAGGTGCTGGGGCTGATCGAGTCCATGGCCAAGGACGAAGACGATCCGGAAAAGTTCAAGACCTTCTCCAACGAGTTCGGCACGGTGTTCAAGGAAGGCATCGTCGAGGACTACGAGAATCAGGCCCGGATTGCCAAGCTCCTGCGCTTCAAGACCACGACCGACGAGTCGGGCGATCCGGGCGTGTCGCTGGATGAATACATCGCGCGCATGCAGCCCGGCCAGGAGAAGATCTACTACATCACCGCGGATACGCTGGCCGAGGCCAAGCACAGCCCGCATCTCGAGATCTTCAAGAAGAAGGGCATCGAGGTGCTGCTGCTGACCGACCGCGTCGACGAGTGGGTGATGGCCCACCTGACCGAATACGAGGGCAAGGAGTTCTCGTCGGTCGCCAAGGGCGCGCTGGATCTCGGCGAAGCCGAATCCGAGGAAGAAAAAGAGCAGCAGAAGAAGCTCGAGGAAGAGTCCAGGGATCTGGTCGAGCGCATCAAGGAAGCGCTGGGTGATCGGGTCAACGAAGTCCGCGTCACCCATCGGCTGACCGATTCACCGGCCTGTCTGGTGGCCGACGAGCACGGCATGTCGGCGCATCTCGAGCGCATTCTCAAGGAAGCCGGCCAGAGCATGCCCAGCTCGGCACCGCATCTGGAGATCAACCCGACCCATCCGCTGGTCGAGAAGCTGGCCGAGGAGCAGGGCGAGGACGAATTCAACTCCTTCTCCCAGATGCTGTTCGAGCAGGCCGTGCTGGCCGAGGGCGGCGAGCTGGACGATCCGGCCTCCTTCGTGCGCCGGATGAACCAGATGCTGCTGGCCGTGTCGAAGGGCGCGGCATAGCGTCGATGTCATGGGCCGGCACCGGCCCATGACTGCCCGACGCCGGGTGCCACCGGGATGAAAACCAAGAATAAAGTCTGTCGATATGTGGGCCTGTTGCCGTTTCGTGCGAGTCCGCGCCAAGCGCTGTTTTGCGGCAAGACGAGGCGTAGTGCGCGCCGTACAGTCACTCTGCACAAGCGTGCTACAACGCTGGGTTGCCGTCGTGTCGTTAATCTTTGGGCGCTTGTCCCGAAGGGTTGGGCCGCCCATAAAAATCAACTAGCGGCGCTCGGCGGCGTTGCAAGTCTTGATCGTGGCACGCCACGATCGGCGACTCGCGCCTTGCCGAACACGATTTGCGGTCTCCAACGCGACGCTCGCACGAAACGGCAACAGGCCCGCAGCTGCTGAGACCTTGTTTTTTAAGATATCAGAAATAGCACCATTCCAGACAAAGTCTGTCCAGATTTATCTATAGTAGGATAAGTTGGTTGCGAGCCTTCGTGTCGGTACAGCTATACGCGTTAAGAGCTGCAACCTTTCCGGTGCCGTGCCATATCCGCGATCGCTACACACCGTCGCGCCACATGATTACCGGCGGCGCGACCTATCCTTTTTCGTTGGGCGACTGCGTTATACCGCTGAAAAGCATGGCGCGTTGCATCAAAAACCCAGGAACAGCATGTCCAGCGCCGCTGAGATATCATGCTGCTGTTCAGCAAGGCTGCCAATGCCGACACGCAACTCGTTTTCTGGCACGGCCGCCATGAACTGAGTTGCCATGAGCACCTCCTGGCCCTCAACCTTAAATATGGGGTTCAGTCGTTCGGCAGGAAATGGCGCCGCAGGCCTGGGCAACAGGGGCACAACAATGCGGGTGTTCAAGCTACTGAGAAGATCCGACTGTACATCCAGCAAATAGCCAGAACCGCCTGGGTTCTGGAAGATGTCGAAAAGGGCCATCAGAACTGACGGTGCCGGATTAGAGGTAAGCCATTGGCTTCGACATAAGCGTTGGAGCTTGCCAGTGCACCGGTATTTTCTTTCAGCCACTGCTGTTGCTTATGTCGCTTCACCGCTTCCGAGATCCCGGCCTCTGCGGATCGTGAAACGTTGATTCCCAAGGCTTTCGCTTCCTTCAGGAGTGCACTGTCAAGCGATAGATTCGTAGGCCTTCGGGTGGATTTGGCAGTTTCAGCAGCTCGCACGGCATCGGACCTCTCGCGGGGAGATGCTTACACTATATGCGCATATAAATTGCGCATCAATATGCAGTAACGGCAACAGCCCCTGGGCGAACTGCAGGGTCCGTACACAAAAATTTTCTTGATTAGTTCGCAAACTCAGCTTGCCTCAATTGGGTTTCGGTACAAGGGGTTGTGCGAGCAGCGGCTTTCGCCAG
>NZ_JBQDYE010000034.1:0-46472 GCF_052044155.1 Salinisphaera sp. SWV1 | reverse complement strand
ATGGCCACCACGGTGGACGAACTGGAAGCTTTGTTGCCGTGGAACCTGCATGCACAGGATTTAGCCATGAACCTGGCGGCCTGTGAATGATGGGGTTTGTGGAGCGCTTACGGTTAGTCACAGGCTCAGGCGCCCTTCAAATGACGACGGCCCGCGACCGGACAATCGATCGCGGGCCTCTTTTTTCTGAACCCGGTTACAGCTTGATCTTGGTCTCGAGACCGAAGGTCCAATTGTCCGGAATATGGTGGTAAACGAACGCACCCGGGTTGTGCAGGTATTGCACGTTCGGCCGAATCCGCAACCACGGCGTGGCCTGCAGGCCATAACCGACTTCCATCGCCTCGACTCCGTCCGGCAAAGCATGGAAATTCGCCATTCCAGGCAGCGGATTGCTCTGCTGTGCTCGCAGGGCTTCTTCGGCCCCCACTTTGCGGTGATTCACCCCTTCACGGAAATAGCCCAGCGAGATGAAATCATGCGGTCGCGCGGCCAGCGGTCCCTTCACGATCACGCCGGCGACCTCGGTGTTCGAGAACACCGCCGTATTGGTATCAGAGACACCAGCGCCGCCGAAGACTTCCAGGCCGCGCGTAGACGTGCCATCGAAGCTGAGCAGCATCTGGCTGGCCAATACGTAGCCGCCATAGCGACTGCTGTGGGTTTGAGCCGAATGCACCACGTCAGGCGCATTCGACGTGTCGTAATAGCCCCCGATCTTGTAACGGCCCGGCAACGTACCGCTGTCGAAATCGGTCTTGTAGCTGAATTCGACCGGGATGATGGCGCCGGTCGCGCCCTGGAAGTCCATCTTGAAGCCGTGATTGGACGTGCCATAGGTCGGGTTGACCTCGAACACGCCGATTTCGGCATAGGCATGGTCCGAGATATTCCACTGCAGTCGCCCACCCCACTGCCCGGTCGGATAGTCGTTCCAGCCGCTGGATGACGGCAGGTTCTTGAGATGGCCGCAGGCGGTTCCACTCTGAAACTTGCACAGCGGTGCGAAATGGGCGAATTCGTTGCCGAGCGGATAGAACCCGATCTGGGTCTCCAGCGCGCCACCGGCCAGAACCTGGCTGTAGCTCAGCTCGACCATCCGAAAATTCTCACCCGCCCCATAGGCTTCCTGCACCGAGGTATGACGCCCCCCGATGGATTCACCCGCCAGATCGTGGCCTTGTCGATAGTTGAGTTGCAGGTGAAAACTCGCGCCCCGCCAGCCGGCCAGTTTCGCCATATCAAAACCGGCACCGAAACTGACCTGCTGGGCATAGGCGTCGTCACCGCCCCCGCTCATGCCACCGGACAAAGTGCGCGCGTATTCACCGTCGTAGCCGGCATGCAAATCGACGCCTTCGTGCTTCAAACGGCTACGCACGCCACCCCAGTCGCCGGTCATAGTAGAGCGGATCATGAAGCTGTTCTGCTGTTTTTTGGCTTGGCGTGAATATGGCGCGGCTTGCTGCGCCATGACCGGCATCGCCCACACCAATGCCAGCGCTGCCATGCAGCCCGCAATGAGCGGTCCCTGTCTCTCAGGGCTTTTGAAGCGGTACCCGCCCCGACTACGGATCTCCCTTGTTCCCATGACTCCTCCACTAGGTTTATCTTCAACACACACATACTCATCGTATGTCTTTTTAAACATGTCATATCACTTGTCAGAAATGACATAGACTTTAGTGGTGAAAGGCCCGGACAATCGCGGTTTTCCATTGTTTGAAAATGGATTGGTTGTAATATATCTCGAACGTTTCAGAATCGACCGCCGTTGGTTTTCGTTCTCTGCTGTGGTTTATGCCCCCCCCCATGAGCCGCCAGCCCGTTCGCCGCCAGCCATAAAGCGCGCAGCGCACGCTATCCCCGAACCTGCGGCAGTCGGTAGAATCCGGGCATCACTTACCGGCCGCCGACGCTACCCATGTCCCACGATCGTTTGCTACGGGCCCTCAGGCGCGAGCCGGTGGACGCCACGCCGGTATGGCTGATGCGTCAGGCCGGGCGCTATCTGCCCGAATACCGCAAGCTGCGCAAGAAGGCCGGCAGCTTTCTCGATCTGTGCCAGAACCCGGAACTGGCCTGCGAGGTCACGCTGCAACCGCTGCGCCGTTTCGATCTGGACGGCGCGATCCTGTTCTCCGACATCCTCACGGTTCCCGAGGCAATGGGGCTGGGCCTGCATTTCGTGGCCGGCGAAGGGCCACATTTCGCCCATCCGGTCCGCACGCCCGCCGCCATCGACCGGCTCGTGATTCCGGACATCGAGGATGAACTCGGTTATGTCCCGGCCGCGATCAAGCTGATCCGGCGCGAACTGGACGGCAAGACGCCGCTGATCGGCTTCGCCGGCAGCCCGTGGACGCTGGCGACGTACATGGTCGAGGGCGGCCCGTCCAAGAATTACGAGCATATCAAGGCGCTGATGTACAACGCGCCGGACGCCCTGCATCGCCTGCTGGATGTGCTGGCGCTCTCGACCGTTGCCTACCTCAACGCCCAGATCGCGGCCGGCGCCCAGGCCGTGCAGATCTTCGACACCTGGGGCGGCGTGCTGTCGCCGGCGAACTACCGGGCGTTCTCGCTGGCCTACATGGCGCAGATCGTGGCCGGGCTCGAACCGGGGCCCGATGGCCACGTGCCGACGATCCTGTTCACCAAGGGCGGCGGCCCATGGCTGGAGCACATCGCCGCCAGCGGTGCATCGGCGATCGGGCTGGACTGGACCATCGACATCGACGACGCAGCAGCACGCGTGGGCGATCGCGTCGCGCTACAGGGCAATGCCGATCCGGCGATCCTGTTCGCGGAACCCGAGCGCATACGCACGGAAGTGCGCGATATCCTCGATCGCTTCGGCGACCGTCCGGGGCATGTTTTCAACCTCGGCCACGGCGTCACACCGCAGGTCGACCCGGCGCATGTGGGCGCGCTGGTCGACGCGGTACACGAGTTCTCGACGCGTTAATGGCTGCGCTGGCTGGACCCGTGCGGGGTATCGCAATCATCGTCGGTCTGATCGGGCTGACGATTCTCGGCGGCGTTCCGCTCGTGCCGGCCAGTATCGTCAAGCTCGCGCTGCCGCCCGGGCGTGCCCGCGATCGCGCCACGGATGTCGTACTCGGCATCGCCAAGACCTGGGCGCGCGGATCGAACGGGCTCATCTTCGGCATCAGCGGCACGCGCCTGCGCTACCAGCAGCAGATGGCCGACGATCCGGGCGGCCGCTATGTGCTGATCTCCAATCATCAGTGCTGGGCCGATGTCATGCTGCTGATCCGGGCGATCGATCCCCAACTGCCGTTTCCACGTTTTTTCATCAAGGAGCAGCTGCGCTGGCTGCCGGTGATCGGACTGGCCTGCTGGGCGCTGGATTTTCCGTTCATGAAGCGCCACAGCCGCGCCGCGATCGAGCGCAACCCCGAACTGCGCAACGAAGACATGCACGCGGTGCGGCGCGCCTGTGAGGTCTTTCGGCGGCAGCCGGTCTCCCTGGTCAACTACGCCGAGGGCACGCGCTCCACGCCGGCCAAACGGGCGGCAGCGAACTCGCCGTATCGCACCCTGCTGCCACCCAAGGCCGGGGGCACGGCCTTTGCCGTCAATGCCATGCGTGACGTGCTCGACGGCATTCTCGACATGACGGTCGCCTACATCGATACGCCCGAGCCGAAGTTCTGGGATGTGCTGTGCGGCCGGATTCCCGAGGTGGCGGTACGCGTGCGCTATCTCGCGGTCCCGCCCGAACTCGCCGACGGCGACTACGGCGCCGACCCGGAATACCGCGACCGCTTCAAGACCTGGCTGGGCGAACTCTGGGCCGCGAAGGACGCCGAGGTGGCCGCCATCCAGGACCCCGAAAATCCGCAGCGCGCCTTCCACGATCTCGCCACCGGAGACCGTCATGCCTGAACGTATCGCCTGGATCACCGGCGCCAGCTCTGGCATCGGCGAGGCACTGGCCATCGAGCTTGTCGATCACGGCTGGCGGGTGGCGATCTCGGCGCGCCGCGCCGATGCATTGGCCGCCGTGGCCAACCAACGCCCCGAGGCGATCACCGCCTATCCCCTGGACGTCACCGACGCCGCGGCCTGCGCGGACACGGCGCGGCGCATCACCACCGAACTCGGCCCGATCGATCTGGCCGTGTTCAATGCCGGCATCGGTGCGAACTTCGATGTGCGCCACTTCGATGCCGAGGACGTGAATCGGCGCATGACCGTGAATTACGGTGGCACGGTCAACGGCATCGGCGCCGTACTGCCGGCCATGCAGGCGCGCGGTGCCGGCCGCATCGCCATGACCGCGAGCGTGGCGGGTTATCGCGGCTTGCCGGGCGCGGCCCCCTATGCCGCGTCCAAGGCGGCCATGATCGCGCTGGCCGAAAGCCTGCACCTGGACCTGGCCGGCTCCGGCGTGGCCGTGAGCGTGATCTGCCCGGGCTATGTCACCACGCCACTGACCGCCGACAACAAGCAGCCGATGCCGTTCGTGATCGGCGCCGCGGATGCGGCCCGACGCATCCGCCAGGGCCTGGAGGCCGGCCGCTTCGAGATTGCGTTCCCGCGCCGGCTGGTCTGGTTGTTGAAGACTTTCCAGCGCCTGCCCTACGCGGCCTATTTCCCGATCATCCGCCGGGTCACCGGCGCCTGATTGGCCTGTCGGCCGATAGTACGCTGCAGTTCGGCATGGCGCGCGCGATCCAGCGGAAAATCCCACATCAGCACGATGACGCCGATCTTGATCACCACCGGCAATAGCCCGTAAAGCGCGGCCAGCGTCCAGAGCGCGGTCGCGTCGTTGGGCTGGCCGGCAGCGAAGCCCACCAGCCACAGCGCCGGATAGGCGATGCCGAGGGCCACCGCAAAAGCGAGCTTGGTCGCCATGCCCCAGAGCCCGAAATACAGCCCGGCGCGGCCATCGCCGCCGGCGGCCGTATCCTCGTCGATCACATCGGCCTGGATCGAGGCGGCGGTGGCCTGGTCCACACCGAGACAGGAGCCGCCGAGAACGCAGATCAGGGTGTAGACCACATAACTGTAGGTGTTGGCGGACAACGTGATCGTGAACAGGAACACCCCGGCAACGAACGCCATCGAGGCACACCACAGCCGATGCTTGGACCAGTGGCGCCCGATCCAGAACCAGGCCGGCAGGCCGGCCACGGCGGACAGAAAGTAGATGGCGAGGAAAATCCCGGCCGTCGCCTGGCTGGCACCGAGCACCGACTGCACGAAAAACAGAAACAACGCGGCCGGCAACCCGTTGGCCGCGCCGTTGAACAGATAGGCGATGACCAGGCGCCGGAATGGCCGGTTCGCCGCCAGCAGCCGCGCGCTATCCGACCAGGGTACGTTGGAAGCCGCCCCGCCCGGCTCCGGCACCCGCCAGAGAAACAGACCCACCGCCACCGGCAGCGCAACCAGCAGGAAGATCGCGATCGCCTCCAGCCCCGCGGCCGCGCCCCCGGCCAGTTGCCCCACCCCGGCCGGCAACACGATCGCGACCATCGTGCCCAGCACGAAAAACCCCTCGCGCCAGGCCGTGATGCGCGTGCGCTCATCGTAGTCGGCCGAAAGTTCGGCGCCCATCGTGGTGTACGGCAGATAAATGAGGGTCCAGCCCAAATAGGCCGCCATACTCCAGACCAACAGATAGGCGCCCCCGGCATGCCCGCCCGGCACGAACAGGAACCAGGCCGCCAGCATGAGGAGCGGCGTGCCAACCAGGATATACGGCCGGCGCCGGCCGAAGCGCGCTGGCGTACGGTCCGACGCGGTGCCGATCACCGGGTCGGTGAACACATCGAACAGGCGCGCGGCGAAGATGAGGATACCGACGAGGCCGGTGTTGAGCCCGGGCAACTGCGCATAGAACGGCGGCAAAAAGACCGTCAGCGGTAGGCCGAGTGCGGCCAGCGGCAGACCCAGACCTCCATACGGCGCCAGACGCGAGACGGGATAGCGGCGGCTCATCGAGGCCGCTGGAAACCGATCTGCATCAAGTCGATATTGCCGGAGGTGAAACCCGCGGCGCAGTAGGCCAGATAATAGCGCCACATGCGATAAAACGCTTCGCCGCGCCCGGCCCGGATCTCGGCGCCCGCGGCGACCACGGCCCGGTCCCAGCGCAGGAGCGTGCGGGCGTAGTGGCGGCCATGGAAATCGCGGCTCTGCTCGACCAGCCCTGCCGCCCCGGCGCGCTCGGCGAAGATCGCCGGCGAGGCCAGCATGCCCCCGGGGAAAATGTATTCCTGGATGAAATCCACGTTCTTGCGGTAATAGTCGAAACGTCCGTCTTCGATCGTGATCGCCTGGATGGCGGCGCGGCCGCCCGGTTGGAGCGCATCGTGGATGGCCTTGAAATAGCCCGGCCAGTAGGCCTCGCCCACGGCCTCGTACATCTCGATCGAAACCACGTGGTCGTAACGGCCCACCACATCGCGATAGTCACATAGATGAAAATCGATGCGATCGGCCAGACCGGCGGCGTCGGCCTGTTCGCGCGCGAAACGCAGCTGCTCTGCCGACAGCGTGATACCGGTCACCCGCACGCCGCGGGTGGCCGCGGCATGGCGCGCGAAGCCGCCCCAGCCACAGCCGATCTCGAGAATATGATCGCCCGGCTCGGGCGCGAGGCGATTGAGCAGCGCGTCGTACTTGCGTCGCTGGGCCACCGCCAGCGGTTCGTCTGGGTACGCGAACAGCGCCGATGAATAAGTCCAGGTTTCGTCCAGCCAGTGGGCGTAGAACTCATTGCCGAGATCGTAATGATAGGCAATATTGCGCCGCGAGCCCGACCGGCTGTTGGCGTTGAGCCGATGACGAATCCCCGAAGCCAGCGAGTACAGCCACTGCAGGCGCGAGAAATCCGGCTCCAGTGCCGCCGTGTTGAGATGCAACAGATAAATCAGCGCCGGCAGATCATCGCAGTCCCACTCGCCGGCCATATAGCCCTCGGCAAAGCCGATCGAGCCGGCCCTGAACAACCGCGTGACCATGCGCGGCGAATGGATATGCAGCGTGGCCGTTGGCCCCGGGCGCTCGCCCTCGAAGCACGCCGCGCCGCCGCTGGGCAGCCGCACATCCAGACGGCCGCAGACCAGGCGATCGAGCCGATTGACCACGGCGCGCTCGCGCCAGCCCACGGGGCGACCGTATGCCACGGTCGCGCGGTACGAAGTCGAATTCATGTTGTCGTTCTTACGATCGGTTCGGTCGTCGCGGCTCGGGCCGGGTATGGAACCGCGCCCCACGCCACCAGAGCTTGAGCGCCTGCCAATGGATTGCCGCCGTGACCTTGAGTGTCATCAGAGGTACGCGGCAGGCGGCGATTGCGATGCTGCGCGTGGACAATGGCTGTCGCCGACCCGACACCGCCGTGGCAATGCGCAGCCCCCCGGCCTCGTCGTACAGCCGGATGCCCAGCCCCACGCGCGCACCCGGCGCCATGACGTGAAAGCGATACGTGCCGCTGCGATCGAAGAACGGCGAGACATGGAATTGCTTGGCCTTGTCGCGCGCCGCCCGCCAGTCCATCGGCCGGCCGTCGTCGTGCAGCACATAGACATGATGCTCACCGAAGGTGTTGTGCACCTCGGCGACGAGCGCGCGCAGCGTGCCGTCCGCATGCTCGGCGTAATACAGGCTGATCGGATTGAAGCCGTAGCCGAGCACGCGCGGCATGGCGAGCAGCCGCACGCGCCCCCCGGCGAGCGTTACGCCGTGCTCGGCGAGCACGCCGTCGAGCCAGGCGCGCACATCGCTGCCGTCGTGCGGACCGTGGTCGGCATCGTAAAACGACAACAGATTGAAACGATTGCGCGATATCAGCGGCGAGCCCGCACAGGCCGCGTCGATCGCGTCGATATCCAGCAACACGAAGAACGCCCGATACATGAACCGGTAGCGCGGCGGCCCCGGCCGCCGGTGCATGATCCGGCAGCGATACAGTGCCGGCGCGCTCACCCCGGCCACGGCGCCCGGGCGCCCAACGCCCCGGCCACGCGGGTCGCCGCGGCCAGGCCGTCCTCGTGGAAGCCATAGCCACACCAGGCGCCGGCATGCCATACACCGCCGTTGCCCTGGATTTCGTGCAACCGCTTCTGGGCCGCCAGCGCGGCGCGATCGAACACCGGGTGCGAATAGCCGATATCGGCGATCACCCGGGCGGGGTCCGGCTCGGCCAGCGGATTGAGGCTGACGAAATACTCGCGCGGGCCGCGGATCGACTGCAGCCGGTTCATCCAGTAGGTCACCGCCACGCGCTGGTCGGAAATCACGGCCCGGTCGGCCTGATAGTTCCAGGACGACCACACACGCCGGCGTTTGGGCATCAGGCTGGCGTCGCTGTGCAGCACCGCACGGTTGGGCTGGAACGAGAACGAACCGAGCAGCGCGCGTTCCAGCGGCTCGGCATCGACCAGCAGCCGCGTGGTCGTGTCGGCATGACAGGCGAAAATGACCTGGTCGAAATGCAGCGTGCGCCCGCGTTCGGTGATCACCGTCACGCCGTCGGCCTGGCGTCGGACGCGCTGGATCGGCGTGGCACAACGCACCCGGTCGCCGAGCACGGCGGCCACCGCGTGCACGTAGGCATGACTGCCGCCGGCGACCGTATGCCACTGCGGCCGGTCCCGGACATCGAGCAGGCCATGGTTGTCGAAGAAGTGCAGGAACGCCGCCAGCGGGAATCGACGGATCTCCGCAGTGGGTGTGGACCAGATCGCGGCGGCCATCGGCAACAGATAGCGCGCCGCGAACGCTTCGCTGAAGCGGTGGTGGTCGAGGAATTCACCCAGCGCCATATCCGGCACGCGGTCGGCGGCCAGCATGCGCTTGGCGCGGCGGTTGAAACGCAGGATATCGACGATCATCCGCCAGTGCGCGGGATCGCGCGCCAGTCCGGGTTGCGCGAACAACTTGGCCGGGCTGTCGCCGGCCCATTCGATCGCCCCGTTGCCGATCGAGACTCCGAACGACATGTCGCTGGGCTGGGTGGGCACACCGAGCTCGTCGAGAAAACGATTGAAACTGGGGTAATTGCGATCGTTGGCAACAATGAAGCCGGTATCGACCGGCTGGGCGCCATCCATGATCGTGCAGACATGACCGCCGAGCTTGTCGGCGCCCTCGAACAGGGTCACCTCGGCGGTGTCGCGCAGCAGCCACGCCGCGCCCATACCCGCTATGCCCCCGCCGATAATTGCGATTGTCTGCATCCACTGCGTTCCGAACGTTGAATTGTGCTTATAGTGCCACGAGCCGATGCGGGCCGGCGTCGAGCGCTTCTTCCTTGGACGGTATTTTGGGTTTGGGCTATGCTCTGTCGCGCATTATTGGCAAGGCGCAGCCCGTTCCCGGGCCCCTCGGCTTGCCGTTCATGACATCGGCCGGCCCCGCGATGCCGGGCCCGCTGATTGGTACACACGAACACGTCGTTCAACCAAGGAGCCGCCATGAAAGATCCCGTACGCGTAGCCGTAACCGGGGGCGCCGGCCAGATCAGCTATTCACTGATCTTTCGCATCGCCACCGGCGAGATGCTCGGACACGACCAGCCGATCATCCTGCAGCTGCTGGAAATTCCGCCGGCCATGGATGCGCTCAAGGGCGTGATCATGGAACTCAACGACTGCGCCTTCCCGCTGGTCACCGAAATCCACGGCACCGACAAGCCGGAAGAAGCCTTCGCCGGCGTGGACTATGCACTGCTGGTGGGCTCGCGGCCGCGCGGCAAGGGCATGGAACGTTCGGATCTGCTCAAGGCCAACGGCGATATCTTTTCGGTGCAGGGCAAGGCCCTGAACGATCATGCCTCGAAGGACGTCAAGGTGCTGGTGGTCGGCAACCCGGCCAACACCAACGCGCTGATCGCCGCCAACAATGCGCCGGATCTGGACAATAATCAGTTCACGGCGATGATGCGACTGGACCACAACCGGTCATTGTCCCAGTTGGCCCAGAAGACCGGCAGCCTGGTCACGGACATCGAGGGCATGATGGTGTGGGGCAACCACAGCTCCACCCAGTTCCCGGACCTGTCGCATGCCACGGTCAAGGGCAAGCCCGCGCTCGATCTGGTCGACCAGGCCTGGTACGAGAATGACTTCATCCCGACCGTGCAGAAGCGCGGCGCGGCGATCATTGAAGCGCGTGGTGCGTCCAGTGCCGCCTCGGCGGCCAGCGCGGCAATCGATCACATGCGCAACTGGGTGGCCGGCACCGACGGCCAGATCGTGAGCATGGGCATTCCGGCTGATGGCAGCTACGGCATCGAGCCGGGCATCATGTATTCGTTCCCGGTGACCTGCGCCAACGGCGAGTTCAAGATCGTCCAGGATCTGGCGATCAACGATTTCGCCCGCCAGCGCATGCAGGCTACCGAGGACGAGTTGCGCAGCGAGCGCGAAGCGGTCGCGCATCTGCTGTAGCGCCGAGCCCGCCCGATAGTTGACGAAGCCGGCCTCGTGCCGGCTTTTTTTATTTTCCATATCAAAACCTTGGCACTCGGGGCATGCGATTTGTAAGGCGTCGCCCGCGCGGCTAATCTGAGTGGCCACCGGTGCGCGCCCCGCACACCGCCCGAAACAACCGGAGACGTTCATGCGCCGCCTAGTCTGGATTCTTACGCTCGGCCTCGGCCTCGTCAGCGCTGCCGCGCAGGCCCAGTCCGAATCGAAGGCCAAACTGTGGGCCCGCTGGCAAGCCCACGACAGCCAATCGACGGCCACGATCGACAACGGCGCCTATGACGCGTTTCTGAAGAAGTACGTGGTGGTTCACCGGGACGGGCCGAACGGCGTGCGCTACGGCGATGTCTCCAGCGCCGATCGGCACAAGCTCGAGCACTACATCCAAACCCTGGAAAACGTCGATATCGACCACTACAACCGCCACGTCCAGCGCGCTTACTGGCTCAATCTGTACAACGCGGAGACCATCGACCTGATCCTCCAGCACTACCCGATCAAGTCGGTCCGTGACATCGGCAGCCTGCTGCACCACGGCCCGTGGCAGAAGAAAGTGCTCAAGGTGGCGGGCCAGAAGCTGACGCTCAACGACATCAGCCGTCGCATCCTCCGCCCGATATGGACCGACGGACTGACGCTCTATGGCCTGAGCTGTGGCGCGATATCCTGTGCCAGCCTGCGCCAGACCGCCTACACCGGCAGCAACGTGTACGCGGCGCTTTACGAGAACGCGGAGGACTATGTCAATTCACCCGAGGGCGTGCGCTTCGATCACGACGGCGGGCTGAAGATCTCGAAAATCTACGACTGGTACAAGGCCGACTTCGGCGGCGACAAGCGCGGCGTGATCAACCACATTCGCCGATATGCCGCGCCGCAGCTCTCCGTACATCTGGAAGCCGACCGGCACATCGCCGGCTACGACTTCGACTGGTCACTGAATTCCGAAGCCAACGTCACGGCCAAGCCAGCCCACGACCATTGATCCCGTCAGCCCGTGCGATGCGCCAGCGGCGAGACCCACATCAGCTTGCCGCCCGGCGTGGTCGTGCCCGCGCGTGAGGTGTCCTCCATTGACACCATGATCTCGCTGTGATCGCCGAGTGCGTCGGCCACCCGGGGTGACAGCGTCATGGTGTAATGGCCGCGGGTGTGCGGCAATCGGCCCACCAGGTGCGGCCGGCCATTGGCTGCCTTGATCCACATGCGCAGCATCTTGCCCGAAGGCACACTGAAATCGCCCATGGCCTGCACGGACAGCTTGCGGCCATTGTCGGAGGACGTGACCAGCCAGCTCATGCCGGTCGGCTTGTCATAGATGACACTGGCGTACTTCGGTGCGCTCTCGCTGCCGCCGTGCCAGACCGGCAGTTGGTAGACCGACAGACCGGCCAGCGCGAGTGCGGCCACCGACGCGGCCAGCGCCAGACGCCTCCAGCGACGTACAACGCGGCTATCGTTGGCCGCGGCGGCGGGCGCAACACCCGTGCGCGCCGCGGCTGGGCCCCGGCGGGACAGGCCGGTGGCCCGCTCTACCCGGGCCCAGACCTCGGCGGGCGGTGCGACCGGGTCGAGATCGAGACCCAGCTGCGCCAGGCGATCCTCCCAGAAGGCGAGGCGCGCGCGGGCCGCGGCATCGTCCACCAGGCGCTGCTGGAAGGCTCGGGCATGTTCAGGCTCCAGCGTGCCGAGCACATACTCGGCCGCCATCAGATCCAGCTCGTCGTGTTGGGGCGTCGTCATGCCGCACCCCCCGCCAGACAATCGCGCAGACGCAGCAGGCCGCGTCGAATCCAGCTCTTGACCGTGCCCAGCGGCGCGTCCATGCGCTCGGCAAGCTCCTGATGCGTCAGCCCCTCATAGTAGGCGAGGAGCACGCTTTCGCGCTGCTCGTCGGACAACTGGCCCAGACAGGCGTTGATCGCAGCCAGTGACTGCTGATTTTCGTTTTCCTGTGCGGGGGACAAGCTCTGTTCATCCTCCAGAAGCGTGGCGACCCGGTCCGGCTCTTCCGGCATGGCGACTTCGGGGCGTCGCCGCCGCAGCATGTCCAGCGCACGATAGCGCGCGATCGACAACAGCCAGGTCAAGGGCGCGCCACGCTCCGGCGCGTAGGTATCGGCTTTCTGCCAGATGCGCACGTACGCATCCTGCAAAGCATCCTGTGCCCGTTCCGGGCTGCGTAGAATACGCAGCAACAGCGCATAGAGTTGCGGCGAGGTCGCCGTATACAGGCGTTTGAACGCCTGCTCGTCGCCACGCGCCGTCGCCGCGAGCCATTCGGCCAGCTGTTCGCGCTCAGCCATCCTGCCGCCCTGCACCCGCCAGGCGCAGTGTAACCAAATATCGGGTTGCCATCGCCTACCACGATCCCCCATCGATGGAGCCAGTCTGACGGCTTATGCCGCACAACTCAATTGTGACCGTCTCGCCGCACAATGGCCACTGAGGGCCGTCCCCTGCGGCGCCGGACTGAGCACGTGACCGAGCGGCCGTCGCGCCGAGGCGCGCGGCGCGCCGGCCCGTGCGGCGCGATCCCCGGTATCGCGCCTGTTTTCCCGCCCTGCGCCGGCCCGATCGACCCCGTCCGGGTTGATCCGAGTTGAATCGCCGTGCGCCCGGTTCTATCGTCGGCGCCAACTTTGCACGCCTCGAGGCTCCGTCATGCCGCATACCTTCCCCGGTTCCTTCCCCGCGACCCGCCTGCGCCGTGGGCGTGCCCGCGACTTCACCCGCCGCCTGGCGCGCGAAAACCACCTGTCGGTCGACGATCTGATCTATCCGGTATTCGTCACCGAGGGCGAGGCGGTGGACGTCGCTGCCATGCCGGGCGTACGCCGTCATACCCTCGACGGGCTGCTGCGCGAGGCGGGCGAGGCCGCGGAGCTGGGTATTGCGGCGATGGTGTTGTTCCCGGTCATCGATCCGGCGAAGAAAACCCCGGATGCGGCCGAGGCAGCCAACCCCGACGGGCTGATCCCCCAGGCCATTCGCGCCATCAAGACGGAATTCCCGCAGCTCGGGGTGATGACCGATGTCGCACTCGACCCGTACACCAGTCACGGCCAGGACGGCGTGATCGACGACGACGGCTATGTGATCAACGATCCGACCATCGGCATCCTGGTCGAGCAGATGCGTGCGCACGCCGAGGCCGGCGTGGACATCGTCTCGCCGTCCGACATGATGGATGGCCGCATCGCCGCCATGCGCACCGCGCTCGAAGCCGATGGCCACATCAACACGGTCATCATGTCGTATGCGGCCAAATTCGCCTCGGCCTACTACAACCCGTTCCGTGAGGCACTCGGCTCGGCCGCCAGCCTCGGCAAGGCCGACAAGCGCACCTACCAGATCGACCCCGCCAATACCGACGAGGCCCTGCGCGAGGTGGCGCTGGATCTCGCCGAGGGCGCGGACATGGTCATGGTCAAACCGGGCATGCCGTACCTGGACATCATTCATCGCGTGAAGGACACCTTCGGCGTACCAACCTTCGCCTACCATGTCTCCGGCGAATACGCGATGCTCAAGGCCGCCATCAACAACGGCTGGCTGGACGAGCGCGCCGCCGTGCTGGAATGCCTGATGGGCTTCAAGCGCGCCGGCTGCGACGGCGTACTCACCTATTTCGCCAAGGACGCCGCACGCTGGCTTGCCGACTGAAACCCCGATGCCCCCGCAGCCCGAGCGCATTCTGATCGTCGGCCCGGCCTGGATCGGCGACATGGTGATGGCGCAGAGCCTGTTCATGGCGCTGCGCGCGCGGCTGCCCGCGGCGACCATCGACGTGCTCGCGCCCGCGGCAACCGCCCGGCTCGTCGCGCGCATGCCCGAAGTGGACGACGCCGTGATCATGAACATCGCACACGGCAAGCTCGCCTGGTCCCGGCGGCGCACGGCGGCGCGGGAACTGCGCGAGCGCGGCTACCACCAGGCCATCGTCCCCCAGCGCAGCGCCAAGGCCGCACTGGTGCCCTGGCTGGCCGGGATTGCCCTGCGCACCGGCTATCGCGGCGAACTGCGTCCGGGCCTGATCAACGACCTGCGTACCCTCGACAAGACGCGCTATCCACTCAAGGCCCAGCACTACGCCCTGCTGGGTACCGCGGGCGAAGGCGACGCGCTCGGCCCGATGCACTGGCCGCGTCTGAGCGTTGATGCCGCACGCCAGGACGCATTGATCGCCGCGCTGGGCCTCGACCTGGCCCGGCCGGCGGTCGGCTTCGCGCCGGGCGCGGCCTACGGCGGCGCCAAGGCCTGGCCGACACGGCACTATGCCGCGCTGGCCGCGCGTCTGGATGCGGCCGGCCAGGCCTGCTGGATCTTCGGCAGCGCCGCCGATCGCGAGGTGGCCGCCGCGATCGCCGCAGCCGCCCCGAAACACGGCGTGAACCTGGCCGAGCGCACGCGCCTGGTCGATATCGTCGATCTGGCTGCGCTCACCACCCAGTTCGTCGGCAACGATACCGGCGTCATGCATCTGGCCTCGGCCGCCGCGCCCAGCGTGATTGGCCTGTACGGCTCGACCGACCCCGACTATGCCCCACCGCTGGCGCCCGCCTCCCAGCGTCTGTGGCGCGGCATGGAGTGCTCGCCGTGTCGCCGGCGCCAGTGCCCGCTCGGCCATCACGCCTGCATGGAAGACCTGCCGGTACGCGATGTCTTCACCGCTTGTACCGATCCGGGCGCAGCCACCATCGCCTCGCTGCACGCGATCGCGCATTACCGCGCCTGCGGCGACGCCGCCTGAACGTTTGCGCCCGTCGGACGGCTTGGTCACGATAAGCGCCCCTATCCGCCGCGAGCGTTCGTTTCATGTCACCAGCCCCTGATCGCTATGCCGTCATCGGCCACCCGGTCGAACACAGCCGGTCGCCGGACATCCATCGCCTGTTCGCCGAACAGTGCGCGCAGACCATGGACTACACCCGGCTGCCGGCCCCCATCGACGGCTTCGAACGGGTCGCGGGCGAATTCTTCGCCGCCGGCGGCGCCGGGCTGAACGTCACCCTGCCGTTCAAAACGGCCGCCGCCGAACTGGCGGACCGGTTGACCGAACGCGCCCGCCGGGCCGGCGCGGTGAATACGCTGATGGCCAGCGCCGAGGGGCTGGTGGGCGACAACACCGACGGCGCCGGCCTGGTCGCCGATCTGGTCGACAACCTGGGCGTGGCGATCGCGGGACGCCGCCTGCTGATTCTCGGTGCCGGCGGCGCGGTGCGCGGCGTGGTGCCGAATCTGCTGGCGGCCGGCGCGGCCCGCATCACGATCGCCAATCGCAGTGCCGACAAGGCGCGCGCGATCGCCGATGCCTGCGCGGACATGGGCGCGGTGTCGGCCTGTGCGCTCGACGCGGCCCCCGCCGATGCCGACCTGGTGATCAACGCCATTTCCGCCGGCCTGACCGAGGGTCGGATGCCGGTGATCGACGCGCGCGTGCTGGCCCGCGCCGGCGCGGTCTACGATCTGATCTATGCCGATGCGCCCACGCCGTTCCTGCGCTGGGCGGCCGAACACGGCGTGACGGCCGGGCGCGACGGTTTCGGCATGCTGGTGGAGCAGGCGGCCGAATCGTTCGCGCTCTGGCGCGGCATCCGGCCGGCGACCGTACCGGTTATCGCAGCGCTGCGCGGCGCCACACGCCGGCCCGGCTGAACCGCTATAATGACGCGACTATGAACGCACGGTCCTCGGCCCAAGAGCTCGATCACGTCCTGCGCGACGATACCTCGGGCGAACTGCTCGACCCGCAGATCCATGCGCGGCAATACAGCACCGTGCGCAAGGCGCACGAAACCGAGCTGATCGAGGACTACGTCGAACTGATCGCCGACCTGATCGACGCCAAGGGCGAAGCACGTGCGGTCGAACTGGCCCAGCGCATGGGCGTGACCCAGGCCACGGTCGGCAAGATGATCCGGCGGATGACGGAAGCCGGGCTGGTCACCAGCCAGCCCTATCGCTCGATCTTTCTCACCGAAGCCGGCCACGATATGGCGCGCGTGTCGCGCGAGCGGCATATCGTGGTGCTGCGGTTTCTGCGCGCGCTGGGCGTGTCCGAAGACACGGCGCGCCAGGACGCCGAGGGCGTGGAGCATCACATCTCGGACGAAACCATGGAGATCATGCGCCGATTCGCGGATCACCGTGAGCCCGGCTGAGCCGCCGGCCCCGACCGTCCGCCAGACCGAGACCGCGGACGGCCGCCGGCGGATCGAGCATGACTGGCCGCGCGAGGCACGCGCCGGGCGCGCCATTCAGGATGCGATCGCCCCATATGTGGACACCCGTAATTCGCTGCCGCGCGATATACAGACCGTGGCCGGCGTGGATATCGGCTTCGAGGATCGCGGCGCCACCACGCGCGCCGCAGTGGTGGTGCTCGATGCGGCCGACCTGGGCGTGGTCGCGCAGGCGCTGGTGCGCCGCCCGACCCGCATGCCCTACATTCCGGGCCTGTTGTCGTTCCGCGAGATCCCGGCCGCACTCGATGCGCTGGAACAACTCTCGATCCTGCCGGACCTGCTGATGGTGGACGGCCACGGCATCGCCCACCCCAGGCGGCTGGGTGTGGCCACCCATCTGGGCCTGGTCAGCGGCCTGCCGACCATCGGCGTGGCCAAGAAACGCCTCACCGGCACCCACGACGCCGTGCCCGAACAACGCCTGGCCTGGACCGCGCTCACCGATGGTGATGAAACCATTGGCGCCGTGCTGCGCTCGCGGGTCGGCGTTAAGCCGATCTTCACATCGCCCGGGCATCGTATTGATCTCGGCACGGCGATCGAGTGGACAGCACGAACGCTGACGCGTTATCGCCTGCCGGAGACGACGCGGGCCGCCGATCGGCTTGCTTCCCGTCGTTGACGACGCGCGCGAGTACCGCCCAGACCGGCTCGCCGCAAATTTTTGGCCGTTTTAATGCAACTGTTATGCTTTTGCGCGGTCACAGCCGATTCGGTCAATTCCATACCTACAGGTTTTTCTATGATCAAACGTGTTTGCATCCTCGGCGCACTGGCAATTGCCGCGCTGTCGTTCACCGGCATGGCGGTCGCCGCGGATAGTGGCAGCCAGAGCAACAGCGGCCAGAACAAGACCCAGCAGCTGATGAAGACGTACCGCTCGGACGCCCAGCAGCTCAAGCAGATCCACGACAAGACCATCAAGAACAACCCGCAACTGGCCAAGGAACAGCAGCAGTTCCAGAGCCAGGTCAAGGGCGCCATCAAAAAGCAGGGCTACGACATCAAGTCGGGCCAGAAGCGCATGCAGTCGATGGCCAAGAAGCTGCAGTCCGGCAAGCTGAATGACAAGCAGCGCAAGCAGGTCATGCAGAACTTCCAGAACGAGCGTCAGAAGATGGTCAAGGCGCGCAATGCGGCGCTGTCGCAGCCGGATATCAAGAAATCGGGCCAGAAGCTCGAAAACGACACCATCGCGGCCATGAAGAAGCAGAACCCGAAGACGCCTCAGCTCATCTCCGAGATGAAGAGCGTGCGCGGCAAGCTTCAGCAGCAGCAGCGGTCGTCGGCCGGTTCCAACAACGGCGGCTAAGTCGACTGGCCAACGCCCGTCAAAGCCCGGCCCGGCCAAGGCCGGGCTTTTTTGGTTCAGTAATGCGCAAAAGCGTACGGCCCGCCCCGTTCCAGGGCCCGCTGGTAGGCCGGCCGGGCATGAATGCGTTCGACAAACTCGCGCAGCTTCGGGCACCGTTCGCCGATGCCGCCGCGCGCCACGCCAGCCTCGATGGGAAAGCTCAGCATGATATCGGCGGCGCCGAAGCGCTCGCCCACGAACCACTCATGACTGCGCAATTCGTTTTCCAGATAATCGAAATGCAGCAGCCGCTGCGGCCGGATGAACTGCTTTTTGACCTGTCCGCAGATCGCGCGAGCGAACGGCCGTGCCGGCAGGGGCGTGTTTTTCTCGACGGTGTCGAAGACCCATTGCAATAGCAGCGGCGGCATCAGCGATCCCTCGGCGTAATGCAACCAGTACCGATAGCGCAGGTGGTCCTCGCTGTCCGGCGCCGGCGCGAGCTGACCGCCGCCGTGCTCGCGTACGATGTAGTCGATGATCAGGCCGGTCTCGGCCACGGCGCGGCGCCCGTCCGTGATCACCGGCGCTTTGCCGAGCGGGTGAACACGCTTGAGCGCATCGGGGGCGAGCTGCGTTTTCGGGTCACGCGCGTAACGTTCGACCTGATACGCGATCTCCAGCTCTTCGAGCAGCCAGAGCACACGCTGCGAACGCGAATCTTCGAGATGGTGAACCGTGATCATGGCCGGCTTTGATGATGACAATGATGACCTCGACCATAACCCGACGCGGCGACCTCGTCAGCCGACGCGGCGACCTCGTCAGCCGACGCGGCGACCTCGTCAGCCGACGGCGCGGCTTCCGCCGCCGGGCCCCGGGCCGGCCGGCGGCTGCCAGACATTGCGGATCGCCTGCCGTCCGCGCTCGGGGAACCCACCACCGAAACGCAGTCTTGCCGAGGCCCCGCGGCCCCTGCATTCGATCGTGCCGCGATCGATACCGTGCAACCGCACGATATCGGCCACCGCGGCAACGAAACCGGCGGGCGGTCGCCCGATGCGGGTGGTCACACGGCCACCCGGTTCAACGGCGAGTCGGTAATTGATGCGAAATCGGTCGAGCACGTCTTGGCCTCAGGGTCATG
Source organism: Salinisphaera sp. SWV1 (assembly GCF_052044155.1). NCBI lineage: Bacteria > Pseudomonadati > Pseudomonadota > Gammaproteobacteria > Salinisphaerales > Salinisphaeraceae > Salinisphaera > Salinisphaera sp. SWV1. Next base: position 27,311 of record NZ_JBQDYE010000034.1, on the reverse strand, counting down.
GCCTGTCAAAGTCTCGACATGAGCCAAGCATCACGCAAGTCTGAATCGTCCGCCGGACCCGCGGTACGGGTCGACAAGTGGCTGTGGGCGGCGCGGTTCTTCAAGACCCGCAGCCTGGCCTCGACCGCGGTCAAGGGCGGGAAGATCGAGGTCAACGGCCACAAGGCCAAGCCCAGCGCGACGCTCCGCCCCGGGCATCGATTGCGGGTGACCAAGGGCGAGGTGGTCTTCGAAGTCGAGGTCGCCGACGTGTCGGACAAGCGCGGCCCGGCGAACCAGGCCGAGGCCCTGTACACCGAAACCGAAGCCAGCCGCGAACGCCGCGCCGAGCGCGCCGCCGAGCGTCGGGCGGCGCGTATTTCCATGCCGCGCCCCACCGCCCGCCCGGACAAGAAACAACGCCGCGAGCTGCGGCGCTTCAAGCACGGCGATTGAGGCCCGGCGCAGGCCGGGCCGCCGGGAAACCGTGGCGCCCGATTGCCAGGCGGCCTGCCCGATCCGTCGGTCGCGGTAGCGCGTATCGGGCCACGTCCGGCATCAGCGACAGCTCGCCGGCAGGTCATCGGCCGGGACACCCGCATTCACGCTATCGTGCTCCGATGGCGCCGTGCAGCGCCAGGTGATGGTGCCCGAACCGAAGTCGGCGGTCAGATAGACGACCTTGTCGTCGATCGCGCCGCCGGCATATCGAATGTAAATGCCGGGCGCGTCCGGGTTGTTGTGCCACCAGATCCGCTTGACGTAGCGCCCGCTTGCGGCGCCGTCCGTGCCGCTCGGCATGTTCAGCTCCGCCAGTACGCCATTCCAGGAACCGCTTTTGGGCAGCTGACCATGTATGCTGTAGTACTCGGCCACGGCATGCTTGAGCGGCTGGGCGAGCACCAGCCCCTCGGTGATTTTGGCCCGTGTTTCGTAATGGCGATACAAAGGCAGCGCAATGGACGCCAGCACGCCGATGATCGCCACCACGATCATGAGCTCGATCAGCGTGAAGCCGGTCTGGCCCCGCCGGTCGGCCGATGCGTCCTGCATAGTCTGCCCCGTATCCAATTGCCCCAAGACGGTACTTGTGCCGGCTGTTGCACACGCTGTCAAAACCGGGACGGCGACGCGGTCGCGGGCGCACCGCTGCAATCGCCGCGCCGTCTGGCATTTCACGGGGTTGCGGATGCCGATCGGACAGCGCGCCCAAGCACCACGAGCCGATGACCGCTCGGTGACGCGCAGTCATATGCCCCGTGTTCCCGTCGGCGAGTATCGGGTTAGGATGGGCCCACTAATCGACAATGAGGATTGTTCATGGGCAAGCAGATCGAATTCACCCGGCCCGATGGCGCCACCGCGCCCGGCTTCTACGCCGAGCCCGACGGCCGGCCGAACGCGCCCGGCATCGTGGTGATCCAGGAATGGTGGGGTCTCAACGACCAGATCAAACGCATCGGCCAGCAATGGACGGACGCCGGCTATCGTGTGCTGATTCCTGATCTGTATCGCGGCGAGAAGGCGCTGGACGCGGCCGAAGCCGAGCACAAGATGGACGACCTGGATTTTTCCGATGCCGCCACCCAGGACGTGCGCGGCGCGGTCCAGTATCTCAAGCAGGACAGCGCCTCGGTCGGCGTGATCGGGTTCTGCATGGGTGGCGTGCTCGCGGTGCTGGCCGCCATGCATGTGCCCGAGACCGATGTGGCGGTCTCCTGGTATGGCATCCCGCCGGAGGAAGCCGGCGATGCCAGCGCCATCGACGTACCGCTGCAATGTCATTTCGCCACGCAGGACACGTTCTTCCCGATCGAGCAGGCCGATGCCTTCGAAAAGAAGCTCGAGGCCGGCCACGTCGCGCATGAATGCTATCGCTACGAAGCCCAGCATGCCTTCGGTAACGAGGACTGGGATTACTACGATCCCGAAGCCAGCAAGCTGGCCTGGCAACGCAGCATGGCGTTCTTCGAGCATCACCTGAAAGGCTGAGGTGCACACGTCGAGGGCGGCCCGGGGCCGCCCTTTTCGTCGCAGCGCCGCGTGCCGCGGCGCTGTCAGTCGATCGCCGTCTCGTCGCCGTCGAATATCGGCAGATGGCCGAGCGCAATCACCTCCGACCAGTCGCTGCGATCGCCCTCGGTCATGATCGCCGCTTCGCCGGCGATGATCGCGCCGGCATGGTCCATGATCTTGCGCATGGCTTCCAGCGTGGAGCCGGAACTGATCACATCGTCGACCAGCACGATACGCGCATCCGCCACCAGATCACGATCCTTGGCATCGAGATACAGCGTCTGTTCGTCGCCCGTGGTGATCGAATGGGTGGTGGCCGACAGTGCGTCGCCCATATAGGGCTTGTAGCTCTTGCGCAGCACCGCGTACGGGCGTCCAGTGGCCACCGACAAGGCATGGACCAGCGGAATCGACTTCGCTTCCGCGGTCACCAGCACGCCGTAATCAAGCGCGGCCAGGCGATTCGCCAGCCCGCTGGCGGCCGCCTGCACCAGCGCCGTGTCGCCCAGGATATTGAGCACGGCAATGCGGACGCCCGAGGCCACCCGGAACAGGGGCAGTTCGCGCTTGAGTCCGGCGATTTCGACGGGATAGGTGCGTTGCGTGGCTTGCATCGGCGGGCAGGACTGGGTTCGGATCAGCGCTGCATTGTGCAACAGGCCGGGCGACAAATCTAAATCCGATCCGGACGGCGACGCGGGATGGGCACGCACCGACTTCAGGGCATGCGGCAAAATGCGCCGGGCAAGACACGGGTGTAGTCTGACCCGGTCGTTTCAACAGTCCGGCGGGACGCGGACGTGATCCACCCCGCCGGCGCAGCCCGTGAGGTCGATATGCAAACCCGCGCCGCCGTACTGCACGAGATGGGCGCCGCGCGCCCCTATTCCGAATCGAAACCGTTGTCGATCGAGACCGTCGAGCTTGCCGGCCCCGGCCGCGGCGAAGTCCGGGTGAAGATGCATGCGGCCGGGCTGTGTCATTCCGACCTGTCCAGCATCGACGGCAATCGCCCGCGCCCCACCCCGATGGTGCTGGGCCACGAAGCCGCCGGCGAGATCGTGGAGCTCGGCGACGGCGTGACCGATTTCGCGGTCGGCGATCATGTGGTGTGTACGTTCGTGCCGAGCTGCGGTCATTGCGCCTACTGCGCCGATGGGCGCGCCGCGCTGTGCACGCCGGGCGCCGAGGCCAACAATGCCGGGATCATGCTGTCCGGCGGCCGCCGTCTGTCGCAGCACGGCCACGACGTTCATCACCATCTCGGCGTATCCGGCTTCGCGGAATACGCGATCGTGGCCACCGAATCGCTGGTCCGCATCGACCCGGCGCTGGATTTCGATATCGCCGCGGTGTTCGGCTGCGCGGTGCTGACCGGTGTGGGCGCATTGCTGCAGACCGCACAGCTGCGGCTCGGCCAGAGCGTGCTCGTCGTGGGCCTCGGCGGCGTGGGATTGTCGGCCGTGCTCGGCGCCGTTGCCGGCGGCGCCTCGCAGATCATCGCCGCCGACATCGCACCCGACAAACTGGAGACCGCGCGCGGGCTCGGCGCCACCGCCACGGTCGACCCAAGCGACCCCAACGCACTGGAGAAAGTCCGCGATCTGACCGGCGGTGGCGTCGATATCGCCGCCGAGTTCGCCGGGGTCGCCAAGGCCCTGGAGTTCGCCTACGACGCCACCGGCAAGGGCGGCACCACCGTCACCGCCGGCCTGCAGCATCCGGATTCGCGCATGTCGCTGCCGGCACTGACGCTGGTGGCCCAGGAACGCCGTCTGCTGGGCTCTTATCTGGGCGGCCATGTGCCCAAGCTCGATATCCCGGATTACATCGCGCTCTACCAGGCCGGCCGGCTGCCGGTGGATCGGCTGCTCACGCATCGACTGACGCTCGACCAGATCAATACCGGCTTCGAGCGCCTGGCCGCCGGCGAGGCAATACGGCAGGTGATTCAGTTCTGAACCCCCTGGGTTTTGCGCACGGCCGGCGCGATAATGCTCGAACCCACAACCCAGCCGACCGGCCATCACGAGCCGGCCGGCCCGAGGACTTGCCGATGTTTCGTCGTCTGATTGCCGCCAGCGTTCTGTTGCTCGTCGCCACGGCGGTGTTCGCCGCGCCAAGCAAGAGTGTGACCATCGTCGGGCGCAATGATCTGCGTTTCTCGCAGGACCACATCACCGTGGCACCCGGCACCCAGGTCACGCTCAAGCTGATCAACAAGTCGCACCTGCCGGCCTCGGCCATGTCGCACAACTGGGTGCTGCTGAAATCGGGTACCGATGCCGGCGCCTTCGACAATGCCGCGCGGAGCGCCGCCAGCAACGACTACATCCCGAAATCGATGAGCGATCGCGTCATCGCGCATACGGCCATGGTGAGCGGCGGCCACAGCGATACCATCACGTTCACCGCGCCCACCAAACCCGGCGATTATGAATACATCTGCACCTTTCCGGGGCACTTTCGGGCCGGGATGAAGGGCACGCTGACCGTGTCACCCACAAATTGATCGTTCGCCGTTGAATTTACGCGCAGCGCCGTCAAATCACCGGGGTTAGTGTTCATCAAAGGACCCTCATGTCTTACGACAAACTGCTGTCACCCGTTCGCTTTGGCGCGCTGGAACTGCCCAATCGCGTTGTCATGGCGCCGCTTACGCGCGCCCGCTGCCCCGATCTGGTGCCGGGCGAAATGCAACAGACCTACTACGCTCAGCGCGCCGACGCCGGGCTGATCATCTCCGAGGCGACCAACATCTCAGAGTCGGCCCGGGGCTATGTCTACACGCCGGGTATCTTCACCGACGCACAGGAAGCCGGCTGGTCGAAGGTCGTCGATGCGGTGCACGATGCGGGCGGTCGCATCTGTCTGCAGCTGTGGCACGTCGGCCGCATCGGCCACGAGATGGTGCATCCGGACGGCCGCAAGCCGGTCGCCCCCAGCGCACTGAAGGCCGAGGGCGCGGAATGCTATGTCGAGTTCGAGGACGGAACCTCGGGCAATCACCCCACCTCGACGCCCCGCGCGCTCGAAACCAAGGAGATCCCGGACGTCATCGACGAATACCGTCAGGCGGCGATTCGCGCCAAGCGCGCCGGTTTCGACATGGTCGAAGTCCATGCGGCCAACGCCTATCTGCTGCAGCAGTTCATGGCCACCGGCTCGAACCAGCGCACCGACGCCTATGGCGGCTCGATCGGGAACCGGGCCCGGCTGACGCTGGAAGCCGTGGACGCCGTCACCGAGGTCATGGGCGCCGATCGCGTCGGCATTCGTATCTCGCCGTTCATCGAGATCTTCGGCCTGACCGACGACGAGCCCAAGGCCATGGCCTTCCATCTGGCCGAGCAGCTCGAAGCGCGCGGCCTGGCCTATCTGCACATCAACGAGCCCGACTGGGCCGGCGGCGATATCAAGCTCACCGACGAATTCCGCGCGGCCATGCGCCAGCGGTTCGCCAGTGGCGCGCTCATCTTCTGCGGGCACTACACCGCGGATCGCGCCGAGAAACTGATCGAAAACGATCTCGGCGACGGTGCGGCCTTCGGTCGGCCCTACATCGCCAATCCGGATCTGGTAGAACGCTTCCGTCAGGAGGCCGAACTCAACGAACCCGATCCGTCGACCTTCTATGGCGGCGACGAAACCGGATACACGGACTACCCGACGCTCGAGGAGCAGACGGCGTAACACGCCGCTCGATGGCCATTGAGCCGGCGGATCGGACGATCCGCCGGCTTTTTCTTGTCAGCGCCGCGCACGAATGCGGGCGCGGCCGGCCGTAACCGGCGCGCTCGAAGCGGATCAGTTCAGGATGCCTTCCTGCTCCACGAACGCCATGATCTCGGAGACGCCATTGCCGGCGCGCAGGTTGGTGAACAGGGTCGGGCGCTCACCTCGCATCATCCGGGCGTCCCGCGCCATGACCTCGAGCGAGGCGCCGACATAGGGCGCCAGATCGATCTTGTTGATCACCAGCAGATCGGATCGCGTGATGCCGGGCCCGCCCTTGCGCGGAATCTTGTCGCCGGCCGAGACATCGATCACGTAGAGCGTCAGGTCCGACAGTTCCGGCGAAAAGGTCGCCGCCAGATTGTCGCCGCCGCTTTCGATCAGGATGATATCCAGATCGTGAAATTCGGCGGTGAGCTGATCGATCGCCGCCAGATTCGCCGAGGCATCCTCGCGAATCGCGGTATGCGGGCACCCCCCCGTCTCGACGCCGCGAATGCGCTGTTCCGGCAATGCGCCGCTGCGAATCAGGAAATCCGCATCCTCGCGGGTATAGATGTCGTTGGTCACCACGGCGATGGAATACTTGTCGCGCATGGCCTTGCACAGGGCGTCGGTCAGCGCCGTCTTGCCCGAGCCGACCGGACCCCCGATGCCGACCCGCAGGGGCGATTGCTTGTCCATGCTTACCTCTTTCAGATGATCGATCAGGAACGATAAAGTCGCGAATACAGGGTTTCGTGCGCCGTGCTGGCCAGCGCCACGCCCGGTAACGAACCGCCCAGTTCCGCATCGGCGAGGCGTGTTGCGCGCGCGACGGCACCCGGCACGCCTTCGGCCAACTCGAACAACAGGATCTGGCCGCGCGTCTGCCCCAACGGCACCAGCTTCACCGCCGCCAGCACCTGATTTTCAAGCCAGGCCCAGGCCAGCCCGGACGCGGCCGCCTCGGGCTCGATTTGCCAGCGCGTTGCGGCCAGCGCCCATAGCGCCGCGAATGAAACGTCCGCCGCATGCGCCCCGCCCAGACGCCAATCGCGCGCGCCCGGCTCCTGCATACCGTCGAGCAGGGTCGCCAGGGCGTGCCCGAGGTGGCGCTCCTGGGCTCGCCGCTCGGCGGTTTCGCGCGACGTCAGCAGATAACGGCTCCAGTCGCCGACCCGCTCGACGCAGTCCGCCTGCCAGGCCGCATGCAGGCGGAAATACACGGCCAGGTCGAGCGGTACGAGCGTGGCCTCGAGGCTCGCCGCGAGCCAACCCCGTACATCCGCCTCGCTGCGCAGCCAACCCTGTTCGACGGCGGCTTCCAGGCCTTCGGAATAGGCGAAGGCGCCGACCGGAAGCGAGGGGCTGGCCAGTTGCAGCAAGCGCTGTAACGCAAGCCCCCGGCCGGCATCAGCCATGGGCGTGATTCGGGCTCTCGACCGGGGCCGCCGGTTCGTGCTCGTGCTCGTGCTCGTGCTCGTGCTCGTGCTCGTGCTCGTGGCCGTGGCCGTGGCCGTGGCCGTGGCCGTGGCCGTGGCCGTGGCCGTGGCCGTTATGATCATAAGCGCCCGGCTCGGGGTGGAACGCACAGTGACAGACCTGCGGCCGCGCGCCCAGGCCCGCGACCATCGCATCCAGCACATGATCGTGGCGATAGGCCACGGCATCGGCGTGCACCTGCAGCGGCACGTGGCGGTTGCCGAGGTGATAGCAGATCCGGTTCAGCAACAGTCGATCGAGACAATGCACGTAGGACAGGGCTTCGGCCGCCGCGACGATGCGCACGAACACGCTTTCCTGCGCGTCGGTCAGCACATCACCGTCCGACAGCGTCGTGCCGCGGGCCAGCACGAGGCCGGCAAAGTCGCCGTTGTCGAGCGCGAGGCGCTGGCGTGATTTCTGGCGGGCGTCGAAATCCAGGGTTGCCGTGGCATCGGCGGCAACCGGCGCGCCGCTGTATTTGTGAACGAGTCGAATCATGGGGGTATGGATCAGGCCGATCGACGGCGAGGCGCCGAATTAGAACAGGAAATAACGCTGGGCCAGCGGCAGATCGGCCGCCGGTTCGCAGACCAGGAGTTCGCCGTCGGCGCGCACGTCGTAGGTCTGCGGGTCGACCTCGATATGCGGCAGGGCATCGTTGTTGCGCATGTCGGCTTTGGAGAGCCGACGCGTACCGGCGACCGCGACCAGGCGCTTGGCGAGACCGAGCCGATCGCCAATGCCGGCCGCCAGGGCGGCGGCCGAGGTGAACGTCACCGACGTTGAGGTGACGGAACGACCGTAGGCGCCGAACATCGGACGGTAATGCACCGGCTGCGGCGTGGGAATGGAGGCATTCGGGTCGCCCATCGGCGCCATGGCGATCACCCCGCCCTTGATGATGGTGGCCGGCTTGGCGCCGAAGAAAGCCGGTTTCCACAGCACCAGATCGGCGAGCTTGCCGACCTCGACCGAGCCCACCTCGTGGGCGATGCCATGGGTGATCGCCGGGTTGATGGTGTATTTGGCGATGTAGCGCTTCGCACGTTCGTTGTCCGCGCGCGCGGAGTCGCCGGGCGCCGGCCCGCGCTGGACGCGCATCTTGTGCGCGGTCTGCCAGGTGCGGGTGATGACCTCGCCCACGCGGCCCATCGCCTGCGAATCCGAGGCGATCATCGAGAACGCGCCGAGATCGTGCAGGATGTCCTCGGCAGCGATCGTCTCGCGGCGAATCCGCGAATCGGCGAATGCCACGTCCTCGGCGATCGACGGGCTCAGGTGGTGACACACCATGAGCATATCCAGATGCTCGTCGACCGTATTCACCGTATACGGCCGCGTCGGATTGGTGCTCGATGGCAACACATTCGGCTTGCCCGCGGCGGTAATGATATCGGGCGCATGACCGCCACCGGCCCCTTCGGTGTGGTAGGTATGAATCACCCGATCCTTGAATGCCGCGAACGTGTCTTCGACGAAGCCCGACTCGTTCAGCGTATCGGTATGGATGGCCACCTGAACGTCCGTTGCCTCGGCCACCGTCAGACAATTGTCGATGGCGGCCGGCGTGGTGCCCCAGTCCTCGTGCAGTTTCAGGCCACAGGCCCCGGCCACGATCTGGTCGTGCAACGGGCCGGGCTGGCTGGCATTGCCCTTGCCCAGAAACCCCAGGTTCATCGGAAAGGCTTCGGCCGCCTCGAGCATGCGATGCATGTGCCAGGGCCCCGGCGTGGCCGTCGTGGCCTTGGTGCCCGTAGCCGGGCCGGTGCCGCCGCCGATCATGGTGGTGATACCCGAGGCCAGCGCCTCCTCGATCTGCTGCGGGCAGACGAAATGGATATGCGCATCGATCCCGCCGGCGGTGAGGATCTGCCCCTCGCCGGCGATGATTTCCGTGCCCGGCCCGATCACGATGCCGACGCCGTCCATGATGTCCGGGTTGCCGGCCTTGCCAATGCCCGAGATACGGCCCCCGGATATGCCGACATCGGCCTTGACGATGCCCCACCAGTCGAGAATCACGGCATTGGTGATCACCGTATCGGCGGCCACATCGTTGGCGTGCTGGCTCTGGCCCATGCCGTCGCGCACCACCTTGCCGCCGCCGAACTTGACCTCATCGCCGTAATGCCCGGCATCGGACTCGATCTCGATGGTCAGGGCCGTGTCGCCGAGCCGCACGCGATCACCCGCGGCGGGCCCGAACATCTCGGCATAGGCCGTCCGGTCCATATGGCTCATGCCGAATCCTCATCGAGCGGGCCCATCACCCGACCATGAAAACCGTGGATCACACGCCGGCCGGCGTAGGCGACCAGCGCCACGCTGCGCGTCGCGCCCGGCTCGAAGCGGATCGCCGTGCCTGCCGGCACATCGAGTCGAAAACCGCGGGCGGCAGCCCGATCGAACGCCAGCGCCGGATTGGTTTCGGCGAAATGATAATGCGACCCGACCTGCACCGGCCGATCGCCGGTATTGGCGACCTCGATCGTGCGCCGCTCACGCCCCGCGTTGATTTCGATCTCGCCCTCGGCGGGCAGAATTTCGCCTGGAATCATGGCTACCTCAGACAATCGGATCGTGGACGGTGACAAGCTTGGTGCCATCAATGAACGTCGCCTCGACCTGGACCTCGGTCAGCATTTCCGGCACGCCGTCCATGACGTCCTCGCGCGTGAGCAGCGTCCGGCCGTAGTCCATCATCTCGGCCACCGAACGGCCTTCGCGGGCGCCTTCCATCAACGCCGAGGCAATGAATGCCATCGCCTCGGGGTAATTCAGTTTCAGGCCACGCTCCCGACGCCGCTCGGCAAGCAGCCCGGCCGAGAAGATCAGCAGTTTGTCTTTTTCGCGCGGCGTGAGATCCATGACACATTCTCTATTCAGTGGGCGACCGGGCCGTGCCGACGGGCCGGTCTGACAATCGACGCGCGGTGTGCCGGTTTACCCCTACGTTCGATAGCGACCGGCGACGCCGGCCATCAAGACACGCCACGCGGCCGCGGCCCAGGAACAACGCGTTGGCGATAGCCGGGAGCGCGGCGCCTACGTCGCCCAGATACGGGGCGCAACAGCCGGTTTGCCCAGTATCGACGGCCGCAGAGATTCCCATACCCGGCGTAACGGCGTATGTAACAACCGTGCTTCTCGCCCGGTCACGCGCACGACCAACAGACCGTCCACCACCGACACGCCACTACCGATGCGGTATTCGGCAAGCCGCCGACGCAACTCGTTCGCCGTCGTCGCGTCGAACCCTTCCGGTTGATAAGCAACGAGCGTGCCGACCGCCCGCGCGCCGTTGAGCCCCCAGGGCGCGTTCTGGAACGGCGACTGCCCGGCGCCCGGCACCAATGTGCGTTCGTGCCAACGCAACCGATTGCCGACCCGTACGCACCATCGACCGTCGTAGTGTCCGCTATCGAATGCTTCGTGCGCAGCCGGCCGGCCGAGTGTCCAGATATCCCAGGCGACGGCGCGCGCATCCGAGGCCAGATCGAGATCCAGCGAGGTCAGCGCCTGTGTCCCGTCGAACACGATGGTTTCCTGGGGCAGCCACTCCAGCCGCGCCCCGGCACCGACCGACAGGCGAACACCCTGACGGCTGGCACGCGCGGGAGCCCGGTACAGCTTGGCCGCCGAAGGCGTGGTGATCAGCGCCTGCGCGCGCGATTCGAGCTGGATGTCGAAATCGATTTCATCGCCCTGAACCACGCCGCCCGGCGGGTGCAGCAGCATGACATGCGCGGTGCCGTCACCTTCGGGGTACAGTAACCGCTGCACATAAACCGGCCCGCGATGACGCCGGCGCGTGGCCACGCTGCGTTCGCCGCGACGGGCAATGGTCAGATCGAGTCGGGCCTTCCAGCCGTCTGCACAGCGCGAACGGTCCGCGGCGATATCAGGGCACAAGACGATCGATGACTCCGGGCACGGTTCAAAGATCATCTTCTACACAAAACTAAACCGGCCGCCAAGCCCCGATCGACGGATCGCGACCCAGGGCCCGCGACCGGCCCGACCCGTGCCGGGGCCGACACGGGGCCGTTATCATAGCCGTCCGACAGATTCGGCTATTGCGATCCAGGGCCTGTACCACCATGCGCGCCATTACCCGACATGGGGTTGCCCGACCCTTGCATGTTGTTACGCATCTGCGACGCCGTATTGCTCATCGACTGACCCGCCGATTGCATGCTCTGCCGTGTGCCGTTCATGGCGTTTCCGGCTTTCTGTGTCGTTTTGGGCAGCTTCCGCTTGCTGCCGTTCTTCATGACGATATAGGTCTCGCCACCGGAAACCGCCGGCCCGACCGTGCCGCCGTGGGCCGCCTGCATACCCGCCTCGAATTGCTTGAGGGTGATGCCGCCAGCGCTCACATCGCTTTTCCTGGCCCGCGGGTCGCTCTTGATCGACGCGTTGGTATCCATCGAGTCATACCGTTTGGCCACGGTCGGATTGGCCTGTGCCTCGCTCCGGCTGAGCACACCGTTATTGTTGGTATCGAGCTTGTGAAACTCGGCCGCCAACGAGACGCGGCTCGACGTACCGGCCCGAGCGGCACCCGCACTCGCACCCGTATTGCCGGAAGCACCCATGCCGGACGCGGCAAAAGCCGAACTCGTGACCATGGCCAGACCGAAAACAATCGCGGTTTTGTTCAACATCATGGCGCCCTACTGCGTTGCAAGAAACACCCCGACGCTACGTCCGGCCCATTAATTCGGCCTGAATTCTGCGCGCCCGCGCTTGCGGGCGCATCAGGTCAGCCGGTTTCCTGCTCGCGTTCACGGTCGCGTGCGCCCGGTGCGAACATGCGCGCCGTGAACAGCCCGACCTCGTACAAGAGGTAGATGGGCACAGCGAGCAATGTCTGCGATATCACGTCCGGCGGCGTGAGCAGCATGCCGGCGGCGAACGCGGCAACCAGCACGTAAGGCCGATAGCCGCCGAGCTGCTTGGGTGTGACGAAACCGGCCCAGACGATGAGGAAGATGGCCACCGGCAGCTCGAAGGCGATGCCGAACGCCATGAACATTTTCAACACGAAGTCGAGATAGTTGGAGATGTCGGTCATCACGGTCACGCCGGCCGGGGCCACCGAGACGAAGAAACCGAACACGATGGGAAAGATGACGTAATACGCGAACGCCATACCCAGATAGAACAACAACGTGCTGGAAACCAGCAAGGGCGTGACAAGCCGGCGCTCGGCCATGTACAGCCCGGGCGCCACGAACATCCACACCTGGTACAGCGTCCACGGCAGCGAGACCGCGAACGCGACCATCAGCGAGAGTTTCATCGGCACCAGGAACGGCGCCGTGACGCCAGTGGCGATCAGGCTGCTGTGGTTCGGCATGTGCACCAACAGCGGGCCCGACAGGTAGGTGAACAACGGACGGGAAAAATAGAAACAGGGCAGAAACACCACGACGATGCCGATCGCAATGCGGATCACCCGCGTGCGCAGCTCAAAAAGATGCGCCATCAGGGGCTGTTCGTTGTCGTCGATCTCGTCGTCGCTCACGGGCGATTCTCGTTGTGTGGTTGCGTTGTGGTGGCAGAGACATCGGCCTTATCGGCCTCGTCATCGGACGCCGCCGCGCTGGATTCGTCTGATGCCACGGACGCCGCGTCCTCCGCGGCCGGCCGCGTCGGCGTGTTCTGCTCGCCGGACGCATTCTCGGTGGGCTCGGCTTCGCCCTCGATCGGCTCCATGAGCGGGCTGACGGCGCGCTCCGTGCTCGAACGAAATTCCTGCGTCTCGGCCTCGATCTGCTCGCGCGCACGCCGGACATCCCGGCGGATGTCCTCGGTGGCCACTTCGTTCTCGAGCTCGGTGGTCAACGCGTTGACGTAATGGCGCGCGCGACTCGCCCAGCGCCCGAGGGTACGGGCGACCACGGGCAGACGCTCGGGACCGAGCACGATCAATCCAATCACACCGAGAACCGCCAGCTCCCAGAAACCGATGTCGAACATGACGTGTATCCGCCCTAGTCGCGACGGTTGGCGCTATCGTTCTCGGCGCCGGTTTCGTGGCTGTGGTTTTGGCTTTGGTTGTCGCCGTGGCTCGACGCATCCTCGCGATGCGCGTGATCCACGACCTTCGGATCCTTGTCGGATTCGCGCTGCTCGTCGTCGTCCTTCATGGCCGAGCGGAAGCCCTTGAGCGCATTGCCCAGGTCCGGCCCGAGATTGCGCAGCCGCTTCGACCCGAAGACGAGCAGCACGATGACCAGAAGGATGAGCAGCTGCCAGATACTGATACCGGAAAGCATATAAACCTCTTCGTGTTAGGCGTTGTTCCCGCCCCGTGTGCCACGGGCGGCTTTTTCCTCGTGGCCCGATACGCCGAAGCGCCGGGCCAGTTCATTACGTACCGCCGTGGAATCCAGCCCTCGCGACTGGAGCAGAACCATGCAGTGAAACCACAGGTCGGCGACCTCATGCACGACATGCGAATCGTCATCACCCTGCGCGGCCTCGATGACTTCGGCGGCCTCCTCGTCGATCTTCGCGCTGATCGCGGCCACACCGCCAGCATACAGCGAGGCAGTGTAACTATGCGCGGGATCTGATATGCGACGTTTGGCCAACGCGGCATCAAGCGCGGTGAAGACGTCGGGATCGGCGGGGGCGGAATTACTCATGCAGACCATACATTCGCTGGGGATCCTTGAGCACGGGATCGTGGGTGACCCAGGTCTCGCCGTCCAGGATCTGGAAGAAACAGGACTCGCGGCCAGTGTGACAAGCCACGCCGCCGACCTGCTCGACGCGCAGAAGCAGGGCATCGTTGTCGCAGTCCAGCGCAATCTCGACGATACGCTGAAGATTGCCGGAGGTCTCGCCCTTGCGCCACAGCGCCGCGCGCGAGCGCGACCAGTAAGTGGCATAACCGGATGCCACGGTCGCGGCGAGCGCGTCACGGTTCATCCAGGCCAGCGTCAGCACGCGCCCGCTGTCGACCGACTGCGTGATTACCGGCGCCAGCCCCCGCTCATCCCAGTCGACCACCGAGAGCCAGTCGTTTGCCGCGCTCGAACCCATGCGGAACTCCATGTCGTCATGCCGTTGCGCCGTATCGTAGAGCCTGTGGCCGTTTCATACGAGGCCCGCGTCGGCGCGGCCGAATCCGGGCGTCGATGCCGGTGTCGCACGCCGCCACTGCGGCCGTGCGCGCGCGAACCCAACCCGACCCGGCGGCCGGGCCGCACGCTCGCGCTGTTGCAACCTCCGCGGGCGCGATCTAATGTTGCCGCGCATGAAGATCATCATCCTGGGGGCGGGCGAGGTCGGCGCCACACTCGCCGAGAATCTCGCCCATGAATCGAACGACGTCACCGTCGTCGATATCAACGAATCGCTGCTGCGTCCGTTACAGGACCGGCTCGACATCCGGGCCGTGCACGGCTATGCGGCGCACCCGGCGGTACTGCGCGATGCGGGCGCGAACGACGCCGACATGATCATCGCCGTTACCGCGGTCGACGAAATCAACATGATCGCCTGCCAGATCGCCTACACCCTGTTTCATACGCCGACCAAGATCGCGCGGATCCGGTCGTCGGAATACCTGGTGGAGGCACGGCTGTTCCATCAGGACGCGATCCCGATCGACATGTCGATCAGTCCGGAACAGCTGGTGACCGACTACATCAAGCGCCTGATCCAGTATCCCGGCGCGCTGCAGGTGGTGGACTTCGCCGAGGGCCGGGTCCAGGTCGTGGGCGTGAAGGCCTATTACGGCGGGCCACTCGTCGGCAACGAACTCAAGGCGCTGCGCCAGCACATACCCAACGTCGACACCCGCGTGGTGGCGATCTATCGCCGCGGCAAGCCCTTGATTCCCCAAGGCGATACCATCGTCGAGGCCGACGACGAGGTGTTCTTCGTGGCCGCCCGGCGCGACATCAAGCAGGTGATCGGCGAACTGCGCAAGATCGATCGTCCGGTCAAGCGCGTGATGCTGGCCGGTGGTGGCAACATCGGCACACGCTTGGCGCTTGCGCTGGAAAATCAGTGCCAGGTCAAGGTGATCGAACACAATCCGGAACGGGCGGGCTGGTTGTCGGAGCGTGTGAATCGCTCGATCGTGCTCAAGGGCGATGCCGCCAATGAGGCGCTCCTGCGCGAAGAGAACATCGAGTCGGTCGATGTGTTCTGCTCGGTCACCGACGACGACGAAGCCAACATCCTGTCGGCGATGCTGGCCAAGCGGCTGGGCGCGCGCAAGGCCATGTCGCTGATCAACCGGCTGGCGTATGTCGACCTGATCGAATCTTCCGGCACCCAGATCGATATCGCCATTTCGCCCAAGCAATCGACCATTTCGGCGCTGCTGGCGCACGTCCGCCGCGGCGACGTGGTGCGCGCGCATACGCTGCGCCGCGGCGCGGCCGAGGCGATTGAGGCGATTGCGCACGGCGAGCGCTCCAACTCGCGGGTGGTCGGCCGGCGCATCGACGAGATCAAGCTGCCGCCCGGCGCATCCATCGGTGCGGTCGCCCGCGGCGAAGATGTCCTCATCGCGCATCACGACACCGTGATCGAATCCGGCGACCACGTCATGATCTTCATCATCGACAAGAAATACACCGCCGAAGTCGAACAGCTGTTCCAGGTCGGCGTGTCCTACGTCTAGTCCCGGCTGATGCTCACTTCCATCATTCAGGGGCGGCTGAACTATTACTACGCGGTGGTCCAGCGCGTGCTGGGCCTGCTGCTGATGATCTTCTCGGTTTCGATGCTGGCGCCGATTGTGGTTGCGCTGATCTACGGCGACGGCGAGATCGAGGCCTTTGCCATCGGCTTTGCCATCACCCTGGCGACCGGGTTGCTCGCCTGGTTGCCGAGCCGGCATGTCCAGCGCGAACTCAAGATTCGCGACGGGTTCCTGGTGGTCGTGTTGTTCTGGATGGTGCTGAGCCTGTTCGGCGCCATCCCGTTATGGCTGGCCACCCGGCCCGACATGAACTTCACCGATGCCGCCTTCGAATCGGTCTCGGGGCTGACCACGACCGGGGCGACGGTGCTCACCGGCCTGGATACCCTGCCCCACGCCATTCTGTTCTGGCGCGTGCTGCTGCACTGGATGGGCGGCATGGGCATCATCGTGCTGGCGGTCGCCGTGCTGCCCATGCTGGGCGTCGGTGGCATGCAGCTGTATCGCGCCGAGACACCAGGCCCGATCAAGGATGCCAAACTCACGCCGCGCATCCGCGAGACCGCCAAGGCGCTGTGGTACGTCTATGTATCGCTGACCCTGTTTTGCGCCCTGCTGTTCTGGGCCGCAGGCACTACCCCGTTCGATGCCATCAGCGATGCGTTTTCTTCGATCGCAACCGGCGGCTTCTCCAACCACGATTTATCGCTCGGTTACCACGACAACCCCATCATCGAACTGGCCGCCTGTGTTTCGATGCTCATTGGTGCGATCAGCTTCGGCATGCATTTCTCGATCTGGCGCAGCGCCAATCCGCTGGGCTACTGGCGCGACCCGGAAACCCGCACGTTCCTGATCATGGTCGTTGCCGCGACCACGGTGACCACGATCGTGCTGCTGGTCTCGGGCACCTATATCGACGCCCCCGATGCCGTGATCAAGGCGCTGTTTCAGGTGCTGTCGATCGGCACCACCACCGGCTTCACCACCACCGACTACACCATCTGGCCCAGTTTTATTCCCATGTTCCTGCTGCTGGGCGGTTTCATTGGGGGCTGTGCCGGTTCCACCACGGGCGGAATGAAAACGGTTCGCTTCATCCTGCTGGCCAAGCAGGGCACCCGCGAGATCAGCCGCCTGGTTCATCCCAACGCCGAGATTCCCATCAAGATGGGCGGCAAGGTCATTCCCGACCGTGTCGTGCACGCCGTCTGGGGCTTCTTCTCGGTCTACGTGACCGTATTCGTGCTGATGTTTCTCATTCTGCTCGCCACCGGGCTCAACGAGCTGACGTCGTTCTCCGCGGTGGCCGCCACCATCAACAACGTGGGCCCCGGCCTGGGCTCGGTGGCCTCCAACATGGCCGGCATTCCCACGCTCGCCAAGTGGGTGCTGTGCCTGTCCATGCTGCTGGGCCGCCTGGAGGTCTTCACGCTGCTGGTGATCCTCACCCCGGCTTTCTGGCGCCGCTGATCCGGGCGCGCCTGACAGGCCCGCCCGGCCTTTCGGTACAATCGGCGCCATGACGATGCAGGATCGACTCCAAGCCATGATCGACGCCGGACAGGACGCGCCCCTGGCGCGGTTCACGCTGGGCGAATTGTTGTACAAGAACGGCGAGCTCGAGACCGCCTGCACGCACCTGGCCGAGGCCGTGCGTCAGGATCCCGAGTATTCGGCCGCCTGGCGGCTGTACGGCCGGGTTCTGCTGGACGCCGGCCGGGTTCATGCCGCGATCGATGCGCTGGAGCGCGGCGTCGAAGTCGCCGAGCGACGCGGCGACAACCAGGCGGCCAGGGAAATGCAGGTCTTTCTCAAGCGCGCGCGACGCGCGCGGAACTAGGCGCCGGCGCATGTCTGTTTACACCCGCGTCGAGGCCGACGATCTGCGCGCGCTGCTCGCCGACTATGCCGTCGGCGAGCTCGAGGACTTCAGCGGCATTTCTGCCGGCATCACCAACACCAACTACTTCGTCGACACCAGCCTCGGGCGCTGGGTATTGACGCTGTTCGAGCAGGTCGACGAATCCGAGCTGCCGTTCTTCATGCAGCTCATGGATCATCTGGCCGGCCACGGCGTGCCCTGCGCGCATCCGGTCGCCCGCAACGACGGCGGCTTCCTGAGCCGGGTGCGCGGTCGGCCGGCCGCCCTGGTCTACCGTTTGCAAGGCGCCAGCGTGGAATCGCCCGGCGCCGGACATTGCCGTTCGCTGGGCGGCGTGGTCGCCGAAATGCATCGCGCGGTGGCCAGCTTTACCCCGGTGCAGGGCAACGCACGCAACCTCGAGTGGATCGCCGCTGCCGCCGAGCGGCTCAACGGCGTCATGGCGGCCGAGGAGCATGCGCTACTGGCCGACGAGATCGCCTTCCAGCAGCGCGCCGCCCGCACGCTCTACGTCGACCTGCCGGCGGCGGTCGTGCATGCCGACCTGTTCCGCGACAACGTCCTGTTCGACCAGTCCCGCGTGTCGGGGCTGATCGATTTCTACTATGCCTGCCACGACTACCTGCTGTTCGATCTCGCCATCATCTGCAACGACTGGGCCTTCGACGACGACGAACGCTACGACCCGGCGCAATGGCAGGCATTCATGCGTGCGTATGGCCGCCGGCGCACGCCGGACGAGGCCGAACACGCCGCCTGGCCGGCCATGCTGCGTGCCGCCGCCCTGCGTTTCTGGGCCTCGCGCCTGATCGACGCGTATTTTCCGATGAGCGGCGAAGTCGTGCACATCAAGGACCCGGCGCCATTCAAGCGTCTACTGCTCGCCCACCGCGCCGCGGCACCCGCCCTGATACCGCAATGATCGCGCTGATCCAGCGTGTCACCCGGGCTTCGGTGACAGTGGCCGGCGAGCGCATCGCGGCCATCGACGCCGGCGTGCTGGCGCTGGTGGCGGCCGAGCCGGACGACACCGAGGCACGCGCGCAACGCCTCGCCGAACGGGTGCTGGCCTACCGTATCTTCGTCGACGACCAGGGGCGCATGAATCGCGGCGCGATCAGCGCGAACAAGGCGGTGTTGGCCGTGCCGCAATTCACCCTGGCCGCGGATACCCGCCGTGGCAATCGGCCCGGTTTTTCCACCGCCTGCCCGCCCGAGCGCGCCGAACCGCTGTTCGATCACTTCACCTCGGTGCTGGTCGCGCGCCACGCGCCGATCGCCACCGGCCGATTCGGTGCCGACATGCAGGTCGAGCTGGTCAACGACGGCCCCGTGACCTTCTGGCTGACGGCCTGATCGGCGTGATCGATTATTGTGGCGAACGCCTCTCGCATCGGCGTTATCAACCGCGTATGATCGATCGTCCAGAGGGGCATTCCGAGTATATCGCGAGACCATGACAGCGCGTCGCGCCACGATCGAACGCTGCACCGCCGAAACCGATATCCAGCTCAGCGTGGATCTGGACGGCACCGGCGAATTCCGGGCCGAAATCGGTGTCGGCTTCTTCGAGCACATGCTGCATCAGCTGGCCCGGCACGGGCTGGTCGATCTGGATGTGCGCGCGGCCGGCGATCTCCACATCGACGATCATCACACGGTCGAGGATGTCGGCATCTGTCTGGGTAACGCGCTCAAGCAGGCGGTCGGCGACAAGAAAGGCATCATGCGCTACGGCCATGCCTATGTGCCGCTCGACGAAGCGCTGTCGCGCGTAGTGCTGGATTTTTCCGGGCGCCCGGGCCTGCATTTTCGGGTCCCGTTCACCGCCGAAAAAATCGGCACCTTCGATACCGAACTGGTGCGTGAATTCTTCAACGGGGTGGCCAGCGGTGCGGCCTTGACGCTGCACATGGATACACTCGCCGGCGACAACGCGCACCATATTGCGGAGACGCTGTTCAAGGCCTTCGGCCGGGCGCTGCGCGCCGCCGTGGCCCGCGACCAACGCGCCCTCGACGCCCTGCCCTCTACCAAGGGCAGTTTGTAGAAACCCAACTCGTCGCTTTATGGCAACCGTCGGCATCATCGACTACGGCATGGGCAATCTGCACTCGATTGCCAAGGCTCTGCGCTACGTCGCTTCGGACGAGCAGATCGAGGTCAGCTTCGATCCGGACGCGCTCGCCCGCATGGATCGGCTGGTCCTGCCCGGCGTGGGCGCGATCGGCCATTGCATGGACGAACTCCAGCGTCTGGAGCTCGACGACATGCTGCGCGGCGTCCTCGGCAAGACCCCGCTCATGGGCGTGTGTCTGGGCATCGAGGCGCTGATGGCGCATTCCGAGGAATCCGGCGGCGTGGACTGCCTGGGCGCCTTTCCGGGCGACACGGTGAAATTTGCCGAGGCCGAGGTCCTGGCCGACGGCTCGCGGCGCAAGATCCCGCACATGGGCTGGAACCAGGTGCATCAGGAGCGCCCGCACCCGCTGTGGAAGGACATCGCGGCGGACTCCTGGTTCTATTTCGTGCACAGTTACTATGTCGTGCCGGACAATCCCAGGCATATCGCCGGCACGACCGACTACGGGGTGCGATTCACCTCGGTGGTGCTGCGCGAGAACGTGTTCGCGGTCCAGTTCCATCCCGAGAAGAGCCAGTCCGCCGGGCTGCAGCTGCTCGCCAATTTTCTGGAGTGGAACGGCGCGGCCTGACGGCCTCGCCGCTTCATCGGGCGTCCGGCCCGGTTCATCTGCCGTCAGCAAAGCGAGGAGAAACGGCGTGCTACTCATTCCTGCCATCGACATCAAGGACGGCCAGTGCGTACGCCTGCGTCAGGGCGACATGCACGACGTCACGGTCTTCGACGACGATCCCGTGGCCGTGGCCCAGCGCTGGATCGACGAAGGCGCCGACCGCATTCACGTGGTCGACCTGGACGGCGCCAAGGCCGGCTACCCCGTCAACGACCGGATCATCGGCGACATCGTCGATGCCGCGGGCCGGATTCCAGTCCAGGTCGGCGGCGGCATTCGCGACGAGGCCGCGATCGAGACCTATCTCGAACGCGGCGTCGAATTCGTGATTCTGGGCACTCGGGCCGTCTCCGAGCCGCATTTCGTGGCCGATGTCGGCGTCGAGTTTCCCGGCCATATCATCGTCGGCCTGGACGCCCGTGACGGCATGGTCGCCACCGACGGCTGGTCCAAGCTATCCAACCACACCGTGGCCGACCTCGCCCAGCAGTTCGAGGAAGACGGCGTAGTCGCCATCATCCACACCGACATCAGCCGCGACGGCATGATGCAGGGCCTGAATATCGAAGCCACGCGCGCATTGGCCGCCGAACTCACCATTCCCGTCATCGCTTCCGGCGGCGTGACCGACATGGCCGATATCGATGCGCTGCTCGCCGTTGCATCCGACGGTGTCGCCGGCGCGGTGATCGGCCGTGCCATCTACGAAGGCACGCTCGACCTCGCCGCCGCGCGCAAGCGCGTCAACGAGTACAAGGGAGGCTGAGCTTGTCTCTCGCCAAACGCATCATCCCGTGCCTGGACATCGACAAGGGCCGCGTCGTCAAGGGCGTGAAGTTCCTGGATATCGCCGATGCCGGGGACCCGGTCGAGATCGCCCGTCGCTACGACCAGCAGGGCGCCGACGAACTGGTGTTTCTCGACATCACCGCGTCCACTGAAGACCGCGGAACGCTCATGGACGTGGTCGAGCAGGTCGCCGGCGAGGTGTTCATCCCGCTGACTGTCGGCGGCGGCGTACGCACCCTGTCGGACGTCCGCCGCCTGTTGTCGGCGGGTGCCGACAAGGTCTCGATCAACACCGCCGCCATCGGCAATCCCGAATTCGTGGCCGAGGCCGCCTACCGCTATGGCAGCCAGTGCATCGTGGTCGCGCTCGACGTGAAGAACGCGGCGAAAAAGGACGAAGAGCCGCGTTACGAGATCTTCACCCATGGCGGGCGCAAATCGACCGGCATCGAGGCCATCGGCTGGGCCCAGAAACTGGTGTCGCTCGGCGCGGGCGAAGTGCTGCTGACCAGCATGGATCGCGACGGTACCAAGTCCGGCTTCGATATCCGGCTTACACGGGCGGTGTCCGATGCGGTGCCCGTACCGGTCATCGCTTCCGGTGGCGTCGGCAGCCTCGAGGATCTGTACCACGGCCTGGCCGAAGGCCATGCCGATGCGGTGCTGGCGGCCTCGATCTTCCATTTCGGTACCTACACCATCCAGCAGGCCAAGAATTATCTGGCCGAACACGGCGTTCTGGTACGCGACGCGGCTTTTCGCTGAACCCCGCCATGCTCGATCTGCTGAACATGAAAAAGCCCGGGCCGAACCCGGGCTTTTCAATCGACGAACCGGCGCAGCGGCTATGCGGTCTGTTCCGCGTGCCTGCCTTCGGCAAACGCCTCGATCGCCCTGGCACAGAAGGCATCCAGATCGTCCGGCGTGCGGCTGGTGACCAGGCCCTCATCGCAGACAACCGCCTGATCGACCCAGTTCGCGCTGGCGTTGTTCAAATCGGTCTTGATCGAGGGGAATGACGTCAGCGTGCGTCCGTCGACCACGCCCGCCTCGATCAGGGTGATCGGTGCGTGGCAGATCGCGGCGACCGGCTTGTGCTGCTTGAAGACGTCACGCACGAAGGAAACGGCCGTGTCGTTGACCCGCAGACCGTCCGGATTGAGTGTGCCGCCGGGCAATACCAGGGCCTGTTGACGCTATCCGCGTGGGTCGCGTTGCCCGCCCAAAATCGCGATCCCGCAAGGCGCGTAGCGTCGGCGTTGGTGGTTCCAAAGCCAAGCTGCGCAACGCCGCGGGGCGTGATTTTGGGCGCAACCCGAAGGGCCGGGGCTATTTTCCCGCAATACGGCGTTGCCGCTCGCTTGTGTAGCGCGGCTACACGGCGCTCCCGGCGCCTTGTCCTGCGCGAAAATAGCCTCCGGCGCGCCCCGCGTGGATAGCGTTAACAGGCCCTAGCCCGTAATGGTCGGACGCCGGGACTTCATCGACGGTCTCGTCCACCGTGAACCTGTCGGCCCTGTCGATGTCGCCGCTCATGCCCTGTACTTCGCCGGATTGCAGCGAAACGAGCTGCACTTGCGCACCGGCTTCGGTGATGTCCTGTCGCGGGCGGGTCAGTTCGATTTGCTCGAAACCGTCGGCAACCAGAAACGCGATCTTCTTGCCTTCGAGTTGACCTGCCATGGTGTGACTCCTTTTGGCATGCGATGCTGGGTTGCCAACGCACTGGCGCCCACCCGAACCAATTCCAATCCGTAGCGTTACCCGGGCTATCCAGGCAGCACCCGGAGGCACGGGCCTCGCGCCACGACGGCGCGGCCAGGACAACGGCGGCGGCGCGTCGCAACATCAAGCCGTATGGCTCGACTCCACTACACGACCGGCTACTACACGGGCGCTCGCTCAAGCAGCGCGTAGTAGAAGCCGTCGAAATCGTGATCGCCGGGCGCGATGCGGCGGCCGATCGTCTCGGGTCGGCCCCAGCCGGCCTCGATCGGTTTTTCGCAGGCCTCCGGCGTGGCGGACAGAAAATCGGCTACGACGCCGACGCCCTCGGCGCGCAGAATCGAGCAGGTGGCATAGACCAGCCGGCCGCCGGGCGCGAGCAGCGGCCAGAGCGCGGCGAGCAGCGCGCGCTGGCGTGTCGCGGCGGCGGCGATATCCGACGCCCGCCGCAGCCATTTGATATCGGGATGCCGTCGGATCACGCCGGTACCGCTGCAGGGCGCATCCAGCAGGATGCGATCGAATGGCTGACCGTCCCACCAGGCCGCCGGTTCCGCGGCATCGCCCACGCGGACCGCCGCCGCCAGGCCCAGCCGGGCCAGCGTCGCTTCGAGCGTCCGCGCGCGCTCGGCGTCGATATCCAGTGCGGTCAGCGCGACATCGGCCCGCTCCAGCAAGTGAGCGCTCTTGTTGCCAGGCGCCGCACAGGCGTCGAGCACGCGCTGGCCCGGTTCCGGCGCCACCAGATCGGCGGCCAGCTGCGCCGCGCCGTCCTGAATCGACACCTCGCCCGCGGCAAACCCCGGCAGACGCTCGGCCGCGACCGGCTCGTCCAGCGTCAGGCCCTCGGCGCAATCCGCGATCGAGGTGGCCGCGATACCGGCCTCGGCCCAGCGCGCGCGCAGGCCGTCCCGCGTGGCGCGACGCGCGTTGACGCGTACATGCATTGGCGCGCGCGCATTGCCGGCGGCCAGGACCGCCGGGGCCTCGGTGCCCCAGTCGTCGGCGATCATGCCGGCCAGCCAGTCGGGATAGCTTTCACGCACCGCAACGCTGGCATCGTCCAGCGACGCCGGTTCGCGCTGGTGCCCGCGCAGCACCGCGTTGACCAGCCCTCGCGCCTTGGCCAGCTTGAGTTTTTGCGTCGCGGCTACGGTGGCATGCACCGCCGCATGCGGCGGCACCCGCGTGGCCTCGAGCTGGTAGAGCCCGACTCGCAGCAGCGCATCGAGCAGCGGCTGGGGTTTCTTTCTCAACCGGGGCGCCAACAGCGCGCCCAGCCGACGATGATCGCGCAGCGTGCCGTAAGCCAGCAGCCGCGCCAGCGAGCGATCGGCCCCGGCCAGCGTGGGTGGCCAGGCGGCAATGGCGGCATCCAGGCTGCGGCCCCGGTCGATCACCGCCGCGACCGCACGCGCGGCGTGAACGCGCGCTGCCGTGCCCGCGGAATCAACCAAAACGGACGCCAATCCAGGCGCGGCCGTTGGCGGCATCCGCCGCGCTCATACGGCGCTTGCCGGGCAGCTGCAGCTCGGTGACGCGCAACACGCCGTCGGCCGTGGCGATATCGATGCCGTCGCGCCCGGCGGCGATCACCGCGCCCGGCGCGGCCGGCGCCGTCTCATCCCGGCTGACCGCCTGCCAGAATCGCACCCGATCGCCATCGAGCTCGGCATGCGCCACCGGCCAGGGCGAGAATGCGCGCACGAGCCGGGCGATGCGCACCGCCGGCTGCGACCAGTCGACCGCGGCCTCGGCCTTGTCGAGCATGGCGGCGTAGGTCGCGCGCCCGTCGTCCTGGGCGGCGGGCGTCAGGCCATCGGGCAGCGCATCGAGCACCTCGACCAGGGCCGCGCCGCCCTGGTCGGCCAGCACGTCGTGCAAATCGCCGGCCGTGGTGGTCTCATCGATCGGCGTGCGGCGCACGGCCAGCATGTCGCCCGTATCCAGCCCCACGTCCATCTGCATGATGGTCACGCCGGTTTCGGCATCGCCGGCCTCGATGGCGCGTGCAATGGGGGCCGCGCCCCGCCAACGCGGCAGCAACGAGGCATGCACGTTCAGGCAACCCCAGGTCGGCAGGTCGAGCACGGCCTTCGGCAGGATCAGGCCGTAGGCCACGACCACCATCACGTCCGGCGCGAGTTCGGCGAGTCGATCGAGCGCCTCGGTGTTGTTCTTCAGTTTTTCCGGCTGCAATACCGGCAGCCCGAGCTCGAGCGCGCGCGCCTTGACCGGCGACGGCTTGAGCCGGCGCCCGCGACCGGCCGGGCGATCCGGCTGGGTGAACACGCCCACCAGTTGGTGGCCGCTGGCCGCGATCGCCTCCAGCGTGGGCAGCGCGAATTCGGGGGTCCCGGCGAAGACGATGCGCATGGGTCAGTCCGCCTTGGCGCTTTCGCGCTTGGCCGCCTTGGTCAGCTTGCGCCGGATGCGCTCGCGCTTGAGCCGGGAGAGCTTGTCGATGTACAGCCCGCCGTCGAGATGGGCAAGCTCGTGCTGCACGCACTGCGCCAACAGGCCTTCGGCGTCCATTTCGTATTCACGTCCGTCGCGATCCTGGGCGGCAAAGCGCAGCCGCGTGGCGCGGGTGACGCGATCAAAGTGTTCCGGCACCGACAGACAACCTTCGTCGACCACGTCCTCCCCCTCGGACCAGAGAATGCGCGGATTGCACATCACGATGCGCTCGCTCTTGTCCTCGGAACAATCCATGACCGCCACACGCCGCGTATCGCCGACCTGGGTCGCGGCCAGCCCCACGCCCGGCGCGTCGTACATGGTCTCGAACATGTCGTCGATGAAACGTGACAGCGTGTCGTCGAAAACCGTGATCGGGTCGGTCACCGCGCGCAGGCGCGGATCGGGGAAATGCAAAATCTCGAGAATGGCCATATTCTGTCGGCAGTTGACTGACGTCGATTGTTCAGACGGCGGCGGTATGGCCGCGGTCGGCGGTCGAAACGCGGGAGTATAACGGTTTGAGGCAGATGCGGATTGGGGGATGGCGGCTGCTCGGGCTCGGCCTGGCGCTGCTCGCGTCGGGCTGCGCGCACGGGCCCGGCCAACAGGCGGGCGGCGCGCAGGCGAACGGAGCCACGGCCGGCGCGACGCGCGATGCCGGCCGGACCACGCCCCTGCCTGCCAGGCCCGCCCCCGTGCCGAAGAACCTGACCACGGCGAATCTGGCCGGACACATGCGCGACAACGCGCCGCTGCGTTATGTGGTCAAGCGCGGCGATACACTCTGGGATATCGCCAGCAAGTATCTCGATGATCCCTGGTACTGGCCACAGCTATGGGATGCCAATCCCGACATCGCCAATCCGCATCGGATCTACCCCGGCGAAGTCCTGGTGCTCACACGTGGCATGAACGGCCAGCCGCGGCTGGCGCGCGGCAAAACGGTGCATCTGGAACCGCAGGTGCGCGAGGAACCGTTGCCGCAGGCGATTGCGGTCATCCCCTATGCCGCGATCCGCGATTTTCTGCAAAGCCCGCGCCTGGTCGACGGGAAAACGCTCGAGAACGCGCCCTACGTGGTGTCCTTCGACGATCAGCATGTGGTCGCCGGCAACGGCGCCACGGTGTATGTTCGCGGTGCCGATCGCAACGGGCCCGACCACTATGAACTGGTCCATCCGGCCGGCCCCTACCGCGACGCGGAAACCCACAAGGTTCTGGGCCGCAAGGTCGTGCCGGTCGGCCGACTGACCATCCAGTCCTTCGGCCCGAAGATCGCGACGGCCCGGATCGACAAGACCTACCGCGAAGCCCGGCGCGGCGATCGCCTGCTGCCGTTGACCCATGAAAACCTGCTGCACGATTTCTATCCCCATGCGCCCGGCAAGGCACTGAGCGCCCATATCATTTCGGTCTACGGCGGCGTCGACGAGATCGGCCAGTACGATGTCGTCACGCTCGATCGCGGCCACAACATCGGGCTGCGACGCGGCGATGTCCTCGACATCTACAAATCCGGGCGCACCGTGTCCGACCCGGTCGCCGGCGGCCAGGTCACGCTCCCCGAGGTGAAAGCCGGCTATCTGATGGTGTTCAAGGTCGACGACAAGGTGAGCTTCGCGCTGGTCATGCATGCCACGCGCGCCATCCACGTCGACGACGTCGTGCATTCGCCCGCCGCCACGTGAGCGATCGCTCGGCCTGGCTGCGCCTGGCGACCACGCCGGGGATCGGCGCGACTCTTGCCGGACGCCTTGTCGCGCGTTTCGGCAGCGCGCAAGCGGCGCTCGCGGGCAGCGGCGCCGGCTGGCGCGACGCCAGATCG
>NZ_JBQDYE010000033.1:0-46514 GCF_052044155.1 Salinisphaera sp. SWV1 | reverse complement strand
GCCGTGGAACCTGCATGCACAGGATTTAGCCATGAACCTGGCCGCCTGTGAATGATGGGGTTTGTGGATCGCTTACGATGAGCTGACGGCGCACGTGGATGGCGTGGCGCGTCAGGTGGCTGCGAAATCGGGCCTGACCGTCGCGATCGGCAAGAAGGCCTTCTATCGCCAGCGCGAGATGCCGCTGGCACAAGCGTACGAATACGCCGCGGGTGTGATGGTCGGCAACATGCTGGAGCACGACGCCGAGGAGGGGATCAACGCCTTTCTCGACAAGCGCGCCCCGCAATGGTCCGACCGATAGTGCCCAGGCCCAGGAGCGATGCCGTGACTCACCCCTTCAATATCGATCTCGACCGCAACCCGGCCAATTTCCAGCCGCTGACACCGCTGACCTTCCTCGAGCGTGCAGCGAGCGTGATGCCCGATCGCCTTGCCATCATTCATGGCGATTTGCGCTACACCTACGGCGAGTTTTATAGCCGCGCCAGACAGCTCGGCTCTGCATTGTCCGGAAAGGGCGTGGCCCGGGGCGATGCCGTTTCCGTTCTGCTTCCGAACGTGCCGGCGATGCTCGAAGCCCACCACGGCGTGCCGATGTGCGGCGCCGTTTTGCATGCGATCAACACACGCCTGGATGCCAAAACGCTGGCGTTCCAGCTCGACCATGCGGGTTCGCGCGCCCTTATCGTCGACGGCGAACTGTTGCCTCTGGCCCGGTCGGCGCTCGATCTCACGGTGACCGTGAAGCCGACGCTGATCGTCTACGCCGATCCCGAGGCACCCGGCGCGACGGAGAATACGTCGAACGCGCTCGACTACGAGTCGTTTCTTGCCACCGGCGACGCGCACTACGAATGGCTCATGCCCGAAGACGAGTGGGACGCGATCTCGATCAGCTATACCTCCGGAACCACAGGCGACCCCAAGGGCGTGGTCTACCATCACCGGGGCGCCTATCTGCTCGCCCAGGGCAACGCCCTGATCTCCAACATGCCGCGGTATCCCGTGTATTTGTGGACGCTGCCCATGTTCCACTGCAACGGATGGTGCTTTCCGTGGACGATGTCGGTCGTCTTCGGCACGCATGTATGCCTGCGCCAGGTCCGCGCGGAACCCATATGGCGGGCGATCGCCGAACACGGGGTCACGCATATGTGCGGGGCGCCGGCCGTGATGTCCCTGCTGGTCGCATCGGCGCCGGGGCGGGCGCGCCCGGGCGGGCAAACGGTGGAATTCTTCACCGCCGCGGCGCCGCCGCCGGAGAAGGTGCTGGCCGAAATGGAGAGCGCCGGCTTCAACGTGACGCAACTCTACGGCCTGACTGAAACCTATGGCCCGGCTGTGGTCAACGAGTGGAAGCCGGATTGGGATGCGCTCGATCCCACGGCGCGAGCCGCACGAAAGGCCCGCCAGGGCGTGCGCTACCCGCCACTCGAAGGGCTCGAGGTGATGGACCCGGAGACGATGGAAATCGTCCCGCGGGATGGTCAAACCGTCGGCGAGGTGATGTTTCGCGGCAACGCGGTCATGAAGGGCTACTTTCGTAACCCCGAGGCCAATCGAAAGGCGTTTTCCGGCGGCTGGTTCCACTCGGGCGATCTCGGCGTCGTGCACCCGGATGGCTATATCCAGCTCAAGGATCGATCCAAGGACATCATCATCTCCGGCGGAGAAAATATCTCGTCAATCGAGATCGAGGAGGCCCTGTACAAGCATCCGGCGGTCGCGGTGGCCGCCGTCGTGGCGATGCATCACGACAAGTGGGGCGAGACGCCCTGCGCGTTCATCGAATTCGCCGCGGGGCAAACAGCCACCAGCGAGGAACTGGAACAACACTGTCGAAACACATTGGCCTCGTACAAGATCCCGCGCCGCTTCATTTTCGAAGAAGTGCCCCGAACCGCCACCGGCAAGATCCAGAAATACGAATTGCGCAAGCGCCTGACCGGCGACCCCGAAACATAAACCGCGCCACGGGCGTTGCCGCCGCCGAGGCGGACATCGACGCCCGCCGGTAAGCATCCCGTGCTATGACCGAATCCGGCCCGGCAATACAAACGCATGTCGGCGCGCGGTCGGCTCCCCGGGGCTCGCGCGCCCGCGCTGGCTACCAAAAGCTATAGCGCTTATCCGCAGCCAGCGCGACCAGCGGGGCCCGGGCTACAACGCGCGGCCCCAGTTTCACGACCAGGTGCCCGATCGATTGCCCTTGCTTGACGGGCGCCATGATCGAACCGGGCAACTTCACGCTCGCCTTCAGCTGGGCGTATTGCCCGCGCGGTACCGTTACGTAAAGCGTCTTTCGCAGCCCCAGCGGGACCTTGTCCTGGTCTCCGTGTTTAACGGGCGCCTTGAATACGGACTGTCCCGCCGCGTACATCTTGTGCGTGGCGTAATTGTGGAAGCCATAGTCCAGCAGCGAGCCGGTCACCTGTGCCAGGTTGATGTAGTTCGCCGCACTCGATGCCTTGGGCTTGTCTGCGCCCATCACCACACCGATCAGCCGCATGCCATGGCGCTTCGCCGAAGCCGCCAGGTTATATCCCACCGCGCTCACATAGCCCGGTTTCAATCCATCGACACTCGGATCGCGCCACAACAGCTTGTTGTAGTTATTCTGATGGATGTTGTTCCAGGTGAATGATTTCAGGGCAAAAAAGCGCGCGTATTCGTCGGGGAACCGGCGAATGATCGCGCGCGACAACTTGGCCAGATCGAGCGCCGAGCTATGCAGGCCGGGGCGGGGCAGGCCGTTGGGGTCGGTGTAATGCGTGTCGTGCAGGCCGAGCTGGCGGGCGTCGCGATTCATCCGGGCCACGAACGCCTGCTCGCTACCGCTGACACCTTCGGCCAGCGTCATTGCCGCGTCGTTGCCCGAGGGCACCAGCATGCCTTTCAGCAGATTATCGACGCTCACGTGCGAGCCCACCTTGAGGAACATCCGCGAGCCGCCCTCATGCCAGGCCTTCTTGCTCACGCGGAACTTCGTGTCGAGCGTGATCTGCCCACGCTTGAGTTCCTGGAACACCACGAACGCGGTCATCAGCTTCGTGGTACTCGCGGGCGCCAGCTCCTTATCCTTATTCTTCGCGGCCAGTATCCGGCCCGTTCGATAGTCCATCAGCACATAGGACTTGGCGTCGAGCGGCGCCATATGCGGCACGATCACCGGCGGCGCGGCCGGCGTATCGGCCGCCTGCGCCGTTCCGGTGACGACAAAGACAAAGAGCAGGCACGAACAGAGAACTGACTTCCGCATGAGGCGATATGACCGTAAAAATGAAGGGGTTGAGGGGGGCGTGGATAATCGTCGGAGCCGGGGATTCTACATTCACGCCGCGAGATGTACCGTAAGCGTCCTGATCGGTCGCTGGGATAGCCGCCCAATATCCTCTCGCTCGGCGGTCGGCAGCGCCGGATCCGGCCGATCGATCCGTAGGGTATGCGAGCCGGCGCAGCGGGCGAGTTGTGAGCTGGCCGAAAAATCAGGCCTCGGCGCCGAGTGCGTCCCCGCGTGCCACGCTTCAGTTGCTTTGCGAGTTGTCCAACGGAAACTGCCCGGCGATCATTGCCACGCGTTCGCCATAGCGGCGTGCCGTTTCGAGATCGCCGGGTGACATCGCGGCGGGTGGTGCATTGGCATGGTCAGTCTTGCTGCGTCAACGCGCGCGATGCGTGCCGGACGGTGAACCTGCGGACAAGGCATGGCCGCACGCGGCGCGAATCAATGGTGCAGCACGCGGGCGAGGAACGACTGCGTGCGTTCGCTCTGCGGATCTGAAAAGAGCTGCTCGGGGGTACCTTCCTCCACGATGGCGCCGTGGTCCATGTAAATGACCCGTTCGGAGACCTCGCGTGCGAAGCCCATTTCGTGGGTCACCACGATCATGGTCATGCCGCTCTTGGCCAGTTCGCGCATCACGTCGAGCACTTCGCCGACCATTTCCGGGTCCAGCGCCGACGTGGGCTCGTCGAATAGCATGACGTTGGGATGCATGGCCAGGGAACGCGCGATCGCCAGCCGCTGCTGCTGGCCGCCGGAGAGCTGGCCGGGATACTTTCCAGCCTGATCCTTAATGCCGACGCGCTCGAGTAGCTCCATGGCTTCCTGGCGTGCCTCCTGCTGCCCGCGGCCGCGCACCTTGATCGGCGCCAGGGTGATGTTGTCGATGCAGCTCATGTGCGGGAACAGATTGAACTGCTGAAACACCATGCCGGCGTCGCGCCGAACCGAGCGAATCGATTGCTGGCCACCGGCCCCCATCTTGCCGTGGGGCAGGAGTTCGATGCCGTCGACCACGATGCGGCCGGCCTCGAAATCCTCGAGTGCATTCACGCAGCGAATCAATGTCGATTTGCCCGAACCGCTGGCACCGATGACCACCACCACTTCGCCCGTGCTGACCGTCATGTTGACGTCGCGGAGCACATGTAGGTCGCCGAAATGCTTGTGGACGTTCTCGATCTGGACGATGGGGTCGGCCATGAAGTATTCCCGGAAGTTGATATAGGTTTCGATCGTCGCGCACCGGTAGCCGTGCTCGGCCCGAATCATCGGTGGTGCGCTTCCCCTTGACGCATCCTATCGTTTTTTGCCGCGCACGGTGGGGGATTACCGCCACCGGGTGCGGCGGTCGATGTATGCAATACTGGAAAAGGGGATCGTCTAGAGCGATCAATTCAGATCAAATAGCGCGACGTTGAACGCCGCCGCTGCGCGACTACGCGCCAACCAGGGAGATCGTCCGCGTGAGTTTTCCGATCAGTATCAGCGATATCGAATCGGCAATGCCGCTCCTGCTGCAGGGGCTGCAGCTAACGCTCGAGATTACGGTCTTCGGTCTGATTCTGGGGTTTGTCATCGGCTTGTTCGTCGGCCTGAGCACACTCAGCCCGACGCGCTGGCTACGCTGGCCGGGTACGGCCTACATGGAGTTTTTCCGCGGCACACCGATACTCGTGCAGGCGTTGTTCATATTCTATGGTCTGCCCGACGTCATCGGCCATCCAATTCCGGCGTTCGCGGCCGGCGTGGCGGCGATCGCGCTCAATTCCGGGGCCTATATCTGTGAGATCGTTCGCGGCGGGGTGAAATCCATCGAGAAGAGTCAGCGCGAGGCCGGGCTGGCGGTCGGGTTGTCCAACGCCCAGACCTTTCGCTACATCATCTGGCCGCAGGCGCTGCGTCGCATCGTGCCGCCGCTGGGTAACCAGGGCATCATCAGCCTGAAAGACACGTCGGTTTTTTCGGTGATCGGCGTTGGCGAACTCGTGCGCCAGGGGCAGGTGTACATCGCCGCCACTTTCAATGCCTTCGAGATCTACTTCGTCGTGGCGATCATGTACCTGATCATCACGCTCACGTTTTCCTTCTTCCTGCGTAAGTTGGAGAAGCGACAGAACCGAGGATATGCCTGAGACGGGATAGGGCCGCATAAAAAAGGCCGCGCAAAAGCGCGGCCTTTTTCATTACCCGCCCGGGGCAGGGTTACTGGGTCAAGTCGGCCGGCGGTGCCTTGTCGAACCATTTCTTGTAGATCTTGGTGAACGTGCCGTCTTTCTTAATCTGCGTCAGCGCCTTGTTCACCGGCTGTACCCACTTGCTGTTCTGCGGGAAGGCGATGCCGTACTGCTGTCCGGCATACGTCGGGCCGACCGCCTTGACCTTGCCGTGCCCCTTGGTCTTGATGAAGTACAGCACATTGGGCACATCGTAGAACGCCGCGTCCACGTTGCCGCTGATCAACGCCATATACATTTGCGAGGTGCCCGGATACGGCACTACCTTGCCGATCCCCGGGACCTTGTGCGTCAGATAGTCGTAGCTGGTACTGCCGATCTTGGTGGATACCGACTTGCCCTTCAGATCCTTGATCGTCTTGATGGTGTTGTTGTCGGCGCGCACCATCAACTTCAAGCCCGAGTCGTAATAGGGATTGGAGAAGTCGACCTTCTGGGCCCGCTCCTTGGTGATCGTGATGCCCGCGATGGCCATGTCCACGCTCTTGGCCTGCAGCGCCGGGATAATGCCGTTGAAATCCATCGTCCGCAGATGGACCTTGAAGCCGGCGCGTTTCGCGATCGCATGGATGATATCGATATCGTAGCCGACGTGCTTGCGCGTCTTGATATCCAGCGACTCGAAGGGCACGAAGCTCGGGTCGGTGGCGACCGTCAGCGTCGGTTCGGCCGCCAGGGCCGAAGGCGCCGCACAGAACACGGTGGCAGCGGTCACCGCCGCAGCGAAGGCGCCGCGCAGACATCTTTTGATGGGCGTCATTATCAATAATCCTCGTTGTGGTTTTTGTATACCCCAAAGTCCGCGGGTGCGGACCATTCCTTACGAACAATGACCAGCGGTCAAAGCGCGTGTCAACTGACGCGCCTAGCCGCAAGAGCCGAATGCCGGCCGAGCTGGCGCAATTCAGCGTTGGAGAAATAATACGCCAGCGCAGGTAAAGCAACGCAGCACGATCTCAAGTGTGCCGCAAGCGGGCACGTCATCCTGGCTGGCGAAGACGGCGGCGTCGGACGAAGAGCGCCGGTCGATACAGCGCGCGCTTTGCCGGGCGTTTCAAACCGTGAGTTGAAGCGAGGTTCGCTTAACCCGTACGTTGAGGATGGCGGAGAATAGGCGCACGGCGTCGAGTGACCGACCTACGCGGAAACTCGGCCCATCTATACCCCGGGGCTGTTCATGGGTAAGTAGTGAGCGCTGCCGATCCCGGCAGCGGCGATCCGTGTGCTTCGGGTCGCTTCATTATTAACCCGGCACAAAAATAGATGATTTTTCGGGTTAATAACGCGCGTATGCGACCGCATGCTCGCTGCGGCCATCGGCCGCGAAGCCTTTGAAAATAAAAGACGGAAAGTCGCCGGCTTTTATTTTTGAAAGCGTTGAAAACAGCTGATGAAGTCAGCTGTCTTGATGCCGGATTAATAGGCTTTTGCTCTGTCCGGGCCGGATGCCTGTCACTGGTCGCATCGGCGTCGGTTTTGTTTCGGATCGTCCGGCGGCGTCTGCTCATGGTGTCATGGCCAATCGTGTGTCCGGCCTGTTGATCGGGCCGGCGTTCAGGACAAGCCGCGTCGCCCGGGCGGACAGGCGGCGGCAAGGACCAAATTGCGGCCGCCGATCGAGCGCACTACACTACTAGTGCCGCACCCCCGTTTCGGGCCGGGGGATCTGACGAGGACACGTTTCCAAGTCGCCGGCGGCGACCTTGTGAGTCGTGCCCGCCGGCGAAGTTGCGGCCCGGCGTATCAACCGGAATTGGCGGTACCGTAATCCATGTTGCGCAAGTCCTGCATGAGACCAGGCCCGGCCGGCGTCCAGCCCAGCCGGTCGCGGGTCAGTGTGCTCGAGGCCGGCAGGTCCATGGCCACGAAGGCGCCAAGCCAGCCGAAATGCGCTGTGGCCTCGTCGGTCGACAAGGATTTTACCGGCACGCCGAGCCCAGCGCCGATGGCCTCGGCGATGTCTCGGGCCGGCACCCCTTCCTCGGCAACCGCGTGCCAGCGGGCACCTGCCGCATGCTTGTCGAGGGCCAACCGGTAGAGCCGGGCGACATCATGTACATGCGCCGCGGGCCAGCGGTTGGTGCCGCCGTCGATGTACGCCGAGACGCCTTTCTCGCGCGCAAGCGCGATCAGTGGCGAGATCAGCCCCTGCCGAACCGTGTCGTGAACCTGCGGCAGGCGCACCACAGCAACGGATACGCCGCGCCCGGCCATGTTCTCGCCGGTCAGCTCGGACAGCCGGCGCGGATTGGGGTTATTACGGTCGAACACATCTTCGGTGGCCGTCGCGCCGGGCGCGGCGCTGCCCATGCCCGTTCCGGAGGTAATAATCAGTGGTCGGTCCGAGCCGGCCAGCACGCCCGCCATCGCTTCGATCACGCGACGGTCTTTCTCGCAATTCTCGGCGAAGCGCGAAAAGTCGTGGTCGAAGGCAGTGTGGATTACCGCGTCCGCTGCCGACGCACCGCGCGCCAGGCTGTCGGGGTCTTCGAGCGTGCCACGGTGCATCCCGGCGCCAGCTTGCGCAAGCCATCGCGCGCCGGCATCGGAGCGCGTCAGCCCGAGTACCTGATGCCCGGCGTCGATCAGTTCGTGCACGATCCTGGAGCCGATGAAACCGGTCGCGCCGGTGAGGAATACACGCATGGGAGGTCTCCTGTGTTGTCTTGGACCTCATGCTGGCCGATATCCGCTCCTGTTAAAGTAGTGATCGTATCCTGGTATAAAAACCAATAGGGTCACCATGGCTGCCACGACCGGCAATAGGCTCGGCACGTATCTGCGCGACCGCCGAAGCCGCCTCGATCCTGCCGCGTTCGGCTTTGCAACCGGTCGTCGTCGTACACCCGGTCTGCGCCGCGAGGAAGTCGCGCTGCGCGCGCATATCAGCCCCACCTGGTACACGTGGCTGGAGCAGGGCCGTGGTGGCGCACCCTCGGCCGACGTGCTCGACCGGATCGCAACCGCGCTGATGCTGACCGAGCCTGAACGCGAGCACCTGTTCATGCTGGGGCTCGGACGTCCGCCGGAGGTTCGCTACAGGCCGGTTGACGGCGTCAGCCCGCGCCTTCAGCGCGTGCTGGACGCGCTGGAGGTGAACCCCGCCATCGTCAAGACGGCCACCTGGGATGTCGTAGCCTGGAATCGTGCCGCGGCGATGGTGTTTACCGACTACGCGAAACTGCCATCCGGCCAGCGCAATATCCTGCGGCTCATGTTTGCCCATCCACAGGCACGGAGTCGTCAGGAAGACTGGGACAGCATCGCCCGTGTCGTGGTGGGCTCGTTTCGCGCAGACGTCGCGCGTGCCGGCGCGACCGCCGCCATCACCGAGCTTGTCGACGAACTGTCGCGAACGAGCCCCGAGTTCGATGTGCTCTGGCGCGACCACGACGTGGTCGCACCCGGCGAGGGGGTCAAGCGCCTCCACCATCCCGACCTCGGCTTGCTCGAGCTGGAGTTCTCCGCTTTCGCGATCGATGGCCGGCCGGAGTTGGGCATGATCGTCTATAACCCGGCGACCGACGCGCTGGCGGCACGCATACGCGCTCATCTTGCGAAGTGAGCGAGAGCCATCGCATACCCATCATGGGACGGACCGAGACCCGCGGCGCTTATACGGTGCTCCGGGTCACTGGTATTGGCGGCACGTCAAGGTCCGATCGTGCTCACCGGCGGATACGCTTCAACAACCGGCTTCGGTTTCGCGCGCTCCGAAAGGCGAATAGTCGGCTCCAAACGGGCCGTCTAAAGCGAATTTTTTGTCGATCATGTGAGGGTGTAGACAAACCCTTATTCCGTTTGCCGATTGTAAAAACAATGCCTTGGCGGCAGGTCGGATTAGCGCGCAGCGCGTAATCCGACGCTCAATCGGCGAGTTCCGGGGATCGGCTGTCGGATTACGGTGCAAGCACCTGATCCGACCCACGTAAGGATCTGATATTGCGTGTATCACCGGCGGTTGATTTGTCGACACCCTTTGTGCAAAGTTCGGTCAACGGCCTGACGCCGCGATTGGTCTCGCACCTGAAGCAGCATCGCCTTGATCTTCCTGATTATTTGCATTCATTCGCGTGCATTGGCGGACACAATGCGCTCTTGTTCAGTCCGATGCGTTTCGGGTCTGATCAAGATCGGTTTTGCATGCTGCTACTCAATACCGACCCGGGCGCCGCGACGCCAAATCCGCTCCGCGCTGCTTTTAGCGGCGGCGGGTGGCCGTGAGGGCTGAGTCCACGTGTGGCGTAGGCCCGGTCATGTCGTGAAGGTGAACATGACAGCGAGCAGGGCGAGGCCGAACACCGAGACCGCGAGCGCAAAGAACGTGGCCAGATAAGGGCCGTGCCGCGCCGGTAGCTTGTAGCTCCGTTCGTAGGCCCAGGCGTAGCGCACAAAGCGGAGACCCGTGACCACCGACATCAGTACGCCGAAGCTCACCAGCGCCAGGCCGCACCAGCTGGATAGGTCGTTCGAATGGACCAGCGAACCGGGTGGCTTGCCCGGCAGCCGTGAGATCAGCAGGCTGAATCGGTCGATTGCCATGCCAAAGACCATCAGGGCGAGCGCCGTGCGGATCCAGTTCGACAGGGTGCGCTCGGTATTTTGATAGCAGCGTTCGGCGGACATCTTTGTACGCTGGGCCGACATGGCGACCAGCTGATGCATGAGTCTGATCTGTTCGGGCTGTTGCGGCTGCTCGGGTGGTTCTTCTGCCATGGTCTGAATATTGTAAATGTGGCGATCTCCCCGCTTGGATCACGAGTGTACATCGGAGGCGACACCACGGTCAGGTCTCGATCATGCGTGCGCAGTGGCGGGATTCGTGCCCGAGGTTCGCGACACAAAGCGCGATCTGACCCCGCGGGCTGCAAGTCCACCTCGCAGAGCCGCCTGTGAAACGGCGCCGGCCGCTGCGGGCGCGACGAAGACAGCGGCGCTTCATGTCATCTGTGCAATTTAGGGTCGCGTACCACGAGTACCGGGCAATGCGCATGTCCCACCACGGATCCGGAAATACTGCCCAAAAACATATCGGCCAGCCTGGGGTCGTGTGCGGCCAATACAACCATGTCGGGATGTGTTCTGTTGATTTCGTCGATCAAATATCGCGGCATACGCCCGATGAGCACGCTCGTGGCGGAGTCGAGATCGGCCGGGATGTGCTCGGCCGCCACCTCGTCCAGTCGATCCTGAGCGGACTGACGCGATTCCTCGGTGGCCCGTACCGCCACATACGGATACATGCCGGCATTAATGTCCGGCAGTACGGTCACCAGGTGCACAAAGGCATCGCGCGCTCTGGCCCACTGCACAGCATAGGGCAGGGCCATTGCAATGGCATCGGGCTGGGAAAGATCGAGCGGCACGAGTATTTCGCGTGACATGGCAGTCTCCGTTGCAGTCGCCGGTGCAAAGACGAAAGGCGATTACGCCTCCCTGTCTGCAGCATGGCGCCGTCTAGGCGTCAGCGCCTTGACACAAGTCAACGAACGGGCCCGGGCGTTATTCGCGGCTAACGATAGGTGTTATGGGGGCATGCGAGCGGCAGACGGAAACGGTGCCACGCCAAGCACCACAAGCACCTGTCGGCGGCAGGCCGATCGCGGCGTGCATCCGTATCAAATCGTAACTTCAAGGCTTGCAATGACAGCAGTGGATGCGCGGCAGCACGCCGATATATCCTAACCCGGCGCCATTCGGGCCTGTCCGTCGTCATTTTGATGTCGGGACAGGCACTGTCGCGCCATCCGGCGCCAGTGTGCCTGCAACAAGCGCTGGCGATGCCCGCGCATATCGTCTCCGTCCCGATCGGGTCGTGGTTTACTGCCCTCGAAACCCCGCCACAGCTCGCGGTTATAGCTTGCGGTATTGAGCTGGTCCTGCACCTTGAAGTCTTGATCGCGCATCGTCGTCGCCCAGTACGTGGCACTCCGGCGCGACTGCGCAAAACAGTGATCCAGAATGCTCGCCTCGGCCGATGGCGGCTGTGCGTCGCTCGGAGCCGCGGGCACAGCGGTCTTCGGCAGGGGGAGTGTGGTACGGCGTAAAACGGCAGGCACAACCGCGTGGTAGGTCCAGCGTTTCTGATGAATGTCGAAAACCGCCGTCATGGGGGCGGCGAGTTCGTCGTTCAGCCCCATGGGCTGGAAGCCCAGGACATCCTCGATGGTCCGCAGCATGTTCACCGTGGTGTAACGCCGGGATACCACCGCGCCCTGTTTTACGTACGGACCGACCACGAAGGCCACGCTGCGGTGGGCGCTGACGTGGTCCGCGCCGGATTGCGCGTCGTCCTCGACGATGAAGACCAGCGTGTTGTCTTTATACCGACTATGCGCCACCCGCTGGACAAGTCGCGCCACGGCATAGTCGTTATCCGCCACCTGAGTAGCGACGGTATTCACGCCATCGATGGCGCTGGAAAAATTGCCGGTGTGGTCGCGCATCAACCGAACCTGTATCAGGTTGGGAAGATTGTCGTGGGCCACGTACTGGCTGAATTCCCGCGCCCATTCCTGCTCGCGCCAGTAGTCCGGATAACTGTTGTCGAAGCCGCGGAAATACGGGTCGCTATATTTCATCAGGGCCGGCTTGGTCGGGAAAAACTGGCGAACGCCGGCCGCGTGAGGATGTCGTGCCAGCGGCACGAACGCGGGATTTTTCGGCGATACGTAATAGCGCGACAGGTCGCCGAAAAAGCCGTAGTTACGAAGTGTCAACCCGGCCTTCAAGGCCTGATTCCAGATATACCCCTGGCCGTTATCGTGGTCGGTATCGGGCCCCGGGCCCTCGAGCGCCGCCACATCCACGGCGCCGGGCAGGAGGTTGGGTTTGTCCGGGACCGCGGGATTGAACTGCTGGCGTTTGGCCAGCGTCGCCAACCCGACGTTGACGTTACGGTTGGTGCCTTCCTGGTCGTAGGTAAAACCGCGGCCGGCATAGTTCATCGGGCCGGTCTTCTCGGTGTAGTCGTTGGTTCGCGCGGCTGTCGACCAGTCCCAGCCCATGTTGCTGCTTTCGCCGCTGTCGTAGAAATTGTCCAGGTCGACGAACTGGCGGGCCCAGCGGTGGTGGTTGGGCATGTAAGGCGCCAGAAACGCCAGGCTCGGGTCCCCGTTGCCCTCGGGCAAATCCCCCAGAACCTGATCGTAGGTGCGATTCTCCTTGACCACATAGATCACGTGTCGGATGTGGCGATGCAGAAACCGCATCACGGCTCGTTCCCGCCCGTAATCTTTCTGGTTCATGAAGTGATCGTTGTAAGCCACCTGGCGGGTGAGGCGGCCCAGCGCCCGTGGGTTGGGCGTGGGCATTGACAGCAAACCGGCTTTTTCGAGTTGCCAGACATATTCATTGGACCGGTGACAACTGCCGGACTGATGCGTGTTCGGTTTGTGCCCGCAATGGTCGGCATTGCCCCCGGGGGCGCTTTTGCCGTTGGCAATATACAAATGGCGACCGTCCGCACTCACGTTGACCGACTCGGGATACCACCCGGTGGGAATAAGCCCGACCACGCGACTCTGCTGATCGTGCGCATCCGTGGCATCTGCGTGCGATGCGGTGCCCGGGTCGTTCCCGGGTCGCGCGTCAGGCGTGTCGTCGCCCGGTCGAGCTCGCCGTGTCGGGCCCAACCCCGCGCCGGCCAGTTGAATGACGGCCACCGAATTCATGCCACCGTTGGTCACGAAAAGCCAGTGCCCGTTGGGCGAGAGCCGTACGCTGTTCGGCCCGGCCCCCTTGAATCCACCGCTGTTCTGGAAAACATGCGGCGGCGCCACCGTGGGAATGCTTTGCACGATATGGTCGGTCGCCGTATCGATGACCAGCACGCGATCGCTGTTGTCACTCGCGACATACAGGCGGTTGCCGCTCCGGTTCAGCACCATTTTGTTCGGCTGGCCCCGTGTTGGAATACGGGCGCGTACCCTCAGCCGCGGGGCATGCCGCGCGATGGCGAGCACGTCCAGCTCGCGGTCACGCTGGCTGCTCACATAAGCCTTGTCGTTGCCGTCGAACTGCACGGCTACCGGATATTCACCGCCGGGTACGCCGCTCCGGGCCGGGTCGATGATGCCGGGCCGCAGAT
Source organism: Salinisphaera sp. SWV1 (assembly GCF_052044155.1). NCBI lineage: Bacteria > Pseudomonadati > Pseudomonadota > Gammaproteobacteria > Salinisphaerales > Salinisphaeraceae > Salinisphaera > Salinisphaera sp. SWV1. Next base: position 32,902 of record NZ_JBQDYE010000033.1, on the reverse strand, counting down.
CCTGCTCCGCGACCACCGAACGCGTGGCCAAATCGATCAGGCTGACGGAATCGTTTTCCAGATTGGCGACAAGCAGCCGTGTGCCGTCCGGACTCACCGACAACCCGGCCGCCATCGGCCGCACCTTGCCCAGTCCGTTGCCCCGGGTATGGCCCAGTTTGATCGGCGCGCCACTCGCCACGTACTGCCCATCCCGAAGCGTGTAAGCGTGAATATCGTCATCCACGCCGCCCGACACATAGAACGTCGGCCGTCCGGACTTCGGTTTCGGGTTCCAGGCGATGCCGAGAAAAGTATTGGCGACCTTGATCACCTGTGTCTTGCGTGGCATGCCCTGGCTGATGTCGTAGACGAACACGTATTCATCGGAGGCCGAATCGATCCGATGCCCCTTTGCGTCGTCCAGCCGATCATAGCCGCTGGTCAGCACCAACAATGTTTGCCCATCGGGGCTGATCGCCGTACTGGCCGCGTGATCGACTCGATAAGCGGGGTGGTCGGCCAAGCCAGGGTTGAGCTCATGGAATGCAGCGCCTCGCGCGGCGGTGGGTGTAATGGCGTAGCCGGTCGGCAAATACTGGCCGTGAATGAGGCCATCGTCCGGCGAGCGCGGGTGCGAAACGTCTTGCACCTGCGCCGTCGCGTAGCCGCAAACGGCCAGTCCGCCGACAAACAACACAGCCCAGCGGGCTGCGCGGGTTTTGCGTCTATATTTCATTTGCGAGTGTCCTGCCGGCAACGCGTCTGCAACTGATACCGGAACAGTAATAGCCCGACGTGACGCGGGTGTGATCAGGAAAGAGTGTTTTTCCCTGAGGACAAAAGCGGGATAGCAGGACCGTAACGATCGGCCGTGGTCTGCCGATATCATGGTGAGTGTTGTGCCGAGCATGTGACGCCGTGCCCGGTATAGTCGAGGTGACGAGTGGCGACCCTGTCGAAAGCCCCGCGTGCCGCGATCATCATTATTACGGCTATAAAACGCGCATTGAACGACAACGATTACAATACCGGGCTGCGGCGCACTCGGCAGGCGTCGCCGCAACATATCGAGCAAGGTCGCGAACAAGCCCGGTGCAGAATGCAGGGCTGTCGTGTGAGCAGTGTCCCAATCAGATGATGACGATATTGATGATTAGTATGCGCAGTGGTTTGCTGGCAATCGGTCTGACGCTTCCGGCACTGTTTTCGACCGGTGTATTCGCCACGGTTTCGGCAAAAACTGCGACGTCCACGGCGCCCGAGCATGACTCGACGTGGCAAACGATCAGGGTTCGCCGCGGCGGTACGCTCTCCGGCGCTTTCGCCAAAGCCGGGCTCGGCACGCAATCCTGGCGGCATGTGCTCGCGTTGGGCGGGCCCACCCAGTCGTTGACGCGACTGCACCCCGGCGACCTAATCCGGCTGAAAAAGAACAGCGCCGGCGAACTCACCCATCTGCGCTATCGCATGGGGCGACTCAAGACGCTGAGGGTCGACCGCCGCGGTGGCCGCTTACGCGCCCACATTCACAAGATCTCCCTGCATGTAGAGCGCCGCATGGTGGCCGGCACGGTGGGGACATCCTTGTCGGGCTCCCTGGCGGCGGCGGGCGTACCCGCCACGATTGCCAATAAACTCAGCCAGGTTTATCGGCCGCGCATGGATTTGTCCCGCCATATTCAGCGCGGCGATCAATTCCGCGTTCTTTACAAGGTGCGCTATGAAGGCGGCAAACGCCTCGGCCCGGGTTCCTTGCTGGCGGCGCGTTTCACCGTCGGCAAGCGCAAAGTGCGGGTTTTTCGTTTCCGCGAGCCCGATGGCCGGGTGCGCTATCTGAACGCCGACGGCAAGAGCTACAAGCTGGGGATCTCGCGCCATCCTGTCAATTACACGCGAATCAGCTCGCCGTTCATGAAGGAGCGCATGGACCCGGCGATTCACGTGCTCCAGCCGCATAATGGCACCGACATGGCCGCACCGGTCGGCACCCCGGTGCGGGCGGCGGCAAACGGCACGGTCAAATACATCGGCTGGGCCCGGGGCTATGGCCGCGTGATTTATCTGCGCAATTTCGACGGCTACACCACGCGCTATGCACATCTCCACAGCTTTGCCCATGGTCTGGCCAAGGGGGACCATGTGAAACAGGGGCAGCGCATTGGAACAGTAGGCAATACCGGCTGGTCGACTGGCCCGCATCTGCTGTTCGAGATCCGCAAGAACGGCGTGCCGCACAACCCCATGACCATGCCCTTACCCTCCGCTCGACCGTTGACCGGCAAACAGTTGGCCCAATTCAAAAAACGTATTGGCCCGCTTGTCGCGATGGTTGATCAACCGGTTCATTCGCGCGGATACGCCAGCGTTCTTGGTCAACACAAAGTGTGTTCAAGCCGTATCGTCGGCCCCGCCGGGCAGGCCACAAGCCCGGGGCGTGCGAGTCGCTCGATCTGTGTCGCCGGCTCGGGCCGATCCAGCTAGGAGCGCCTGGGCCGCGCGTTCAGGAGGGGCAGGGCCTGATTTGTGGGGAACCCTCCGGGTCGGGTTACGCTCGTGGCACTTGAGCGCCGGCCTTTCGTAATCGGTCCCCAGGGGGCGGGCCAACCATTGGCTTGATGCCCGGTAAGATGCCGACCCGTGAGAATTGGGGGGACGACCACGGTTTCATATGAACCCGATCCGGGGCTGATTGACGAGATTCGGAAAGCGACGAACGGCAACTATGTTGTAGGCAGCGACCGGTTCGAGGCCGAAGTAGCGGCGGCGCTGGGGCGCCGCGGGAGTCGCGGTAAGCCGGGGCGGCCGAAGAAGGAATCGAGCTAGGCGAGGGTGTCGGGAACCGTGGTCTGCCCCGGATTGTTCCGTGTCCCCGATGGTTCCTCGCGATTGTTCGGGTCAGTCGCGGTGTGTTGGGGCGGGCGAGCAAGGGGGCGAATAGCGCAGGGTGGCTGGAGGCCATGGTCATCCTCTATTGTGTCGGCCCCTGTTGTTCCTGCACCGACCGAGGCTCGCCTGTTGGCGTAGCGAACTGGCAGTGAAACACATGATCCCGATCGCACTGGCATCGTTATGACTGGCCAGCGTCAAAAGCGCTGAAAAGTGTCTTCCGGGTTTTGCAAGAACAGAATCCTACGCCGACTCAATCGATCTCATCATTTCGCTGATTCATCCCGCATTATGAAAACACCCAAAGCGCTGCTTCCCTTGTTTCATGACGGCATTATCGATGCGGTGGTCAGCCGGCTTCAGAGCGGCAAGGAAGCGACGGTTTATATTGTGACCAGCGGTTCAGAAACCCGCTGCGCCAAGGTTTACAAACACGCACAGCAGCGCAGCTTTCAGAAAGCCGCCGAATATACCGAGGGACGCAAGGCCCGGGGCAGTCGCAATGCGCGCGCTGCCGGCAAGCGTACCCATTACGGACGTAAGGTCCAGGAAACCGAGTGGAAAAACGCCGAGGTTGATGCCTTGTACAAGCTGTACGGTGCGGACGTTCGCGTCCCGAAACCGTTTGGCGTGTTCGACGGGGTGCTGCTGATGGAGCTCGTACTCGATTCGGACGGGCGTCCGGCGCCCAGGCTTGGCGAAGTCGAGATGACGCCCACGCAAGCGGTCGAATGGCACACGTTCATGATCCGGCAAATCGTGCGCATGCTCTGTGCGAGCCTGATTCACGGCGACTTGTCGGAATACAACGTGCTCATCGGCCCGGACGGCCCGGTTATTATCGACTTGCCGCAGGCCGTGGACGCAGCCGGCAATAACAATGCTTTTCGCATGCTTGCTCGGGATGTGAACAACCTACGCGCCACGTTCGGCAAGGTCGCGCCCGAGTTGCTGGAAACCGAATATGCACTCGAGATCTGGGGCTTGTACGAGGCGGCGGAACTCGCGCCGGACACGCCGCTGACCGGGCTATTCACGCGCGACGAGACGGCAGCCGACGTGGGCGCGGTTCTGGATCAGATCGAAGAAGCGCGGCGCGAAGCCGAAGCGCGCCAGCGTGGGCGCGAGCAGGCGCAGGACGATTCCTAGCCTGCATTGCATGTGTTGCCATCTGGGTGGGGGGCACCGAATACCGGAGGGTCAAGGGCACTCGAGAACCTGGATTGAACTATTCAGCTGAAGCTCGGCGGGCAATCGAACGTATTCAGCGCGAACTGCAATCTTATTGTGTCGACCACGACGCTTTGAAGCGTACCGGCCAGATCGATGCGCAAAGCGCAATGGCGCGAGCCATCGATTTGCTACGCTCCAGCATGGGCGCCATGGCGCGACAGCGGGCGCTCGATCTGATGAACCATTACACGCGACAAGCGATCGCATTCGGCAGCGTTAGCAAAGCGGCGGGCAATGTACTGTTATATGTAGCCTGTGGCTGGAGCGGCAAGCGATGCGGCAACACGAACCGGTCAAAGTAGTTGACGTCGGATAGGCCAGCTCAACCTGACCCAAACCCATGTTATTCCCAAGGCCGAAATACCGATGGCATGAATTGAAATTCGACGAGGATCCGAGTCAAATCATGCGGAGAATGGCTATTAGTGTCATGTCTCGCAAGTAACCTTACACTGCGCGCGGCCCTCAGCGCGTCTGGCCGCGTTGCGAAACCCAGCCGTATGCGGCCCGATACGACGGGGTCTCGCGCCTTGCCAGCCACGCCGATGGCTCACGCTCGTTGGATAAGAAAGTTACGAGACAGGACACTGGCGTTGCATTTCGACGCGTGACGCGCCTCCGGCTATGAGCTCGGCCGTGGCGCGCGCGATGGTGAACAGCTCACTTCGACGGGCGCCGGCCCGGGCGCGAACGGCCAAGCTGTGCAGAACGCTGGTTGCGATCCGCGCTAAAACGCCCGCATCGTCGTCCGTGCAATGATCCCCCTCGGCCTGAGCCTTGGCGATTCGAATAGCCATCATGGAATCGATTTCGGCCAGTATTGCTGCGAGCGTGGACCGAATCTCCGGATCCCCAGTGGCCTCACTAACCGCCGTGCAGATGACGAGGCAGCCGCGCGGGGTCTCATTGTCCGATACATAATCCTGGATCGCCCGCGCATAGAAAGCTTCAAGCGCCTCGCGAAGCGAGGGCTTTTCCAGGGCCTGCTGCAATTCGCGCCCTGACTCGGCTGCGAACATCCGAAGCGCCGTGAGGTACATCTCGCGTTTGTGCCCAAAGGCTCGATAAAGGCTTGGCCGATTCATGCCCGCGGCAGTGGCGATGTCGTCGAGAGATGTGGCCGAGAAGCCTTGATCCCAGAAGACGTCGCGGATAGCGCCAAGTGCCACGTCGCGGTCATAGGATAGCGGTCTGCCACGTCGGCGCGATTTTTTTGTACTGGTCGGCATAAAAAGTATTGCTATATTGTTTTCGATACGGTACAAAAATAACAGAAGGTGGCTGTGCGTACGAACCTGCGCGCCGCCGGCCTTGGCTGTTGACCATTGCCCCTGCTCACGTATGACCGTTGATCTCGCCACCCGGAGACCTCATGCCGTCCCTCACCTCGAGCCTCGCCGCCATGAGAATCAAATTCGCCAAGACGCTGCCTGCCAAAGCGAGCGCGGTGACCAACGCGCACTTCGAGCATCTTCGCGCCCAGGCCATGGATGGCATTAAAAAGATCGGCGATCGGGCGCCGACATTCGAGCTGCGTGATGGAACTGGCCAGATGGTCTCGTCCGCGGCATTGCTGTCGAACGGGCCTCTCGTGGTCAGCTTCACTCGCGGATCGTGGTGTCCCTACTGCACCGAGGAGGTGAAGGCATTGAACGCTGCTTATGAGCAGTTCCGCGCGCTCGGAGCCGAACTGGTTGTGATGTCTCCCCAGACTCAGGAACGCGCGGCGAAGCAGACGCAGGCGATGGGTCTGAAGTTCAGTGTCCTGTCCGATGAAAAGAGTGTCATTGCGAAGGCCTTCGGCTTGGCGTATCAGCTGCCCGACGACTTGAAGGACGTGTATCAGCACGTCTTCAAGATCGATCTGTCGCGCGTTAACGCCGGTGCGGAGTGGACGTTGCCGATTCCGGCGCGGCTCGTCATCGACCGCCAGAGCGTCATTCGTGACATCAAGGCCGACCCGGACTATCGGTATAGACCGGAGCCCTCGGACACCGTTGCGGTGCTCCGCGCGCTCTGATTGATTGTATCAAGCGCGAACGCACCGGCGATCGATGCTGAAAAATCAAGGGGAGATTGCAAAATGACGCAGACCGTCGAACCGGAAGCCACGCCCCCTTGGGATGCGGCGCAGGTGAAGCTTACATCGAAGGAACTGGGTCCCGGCGTATTCGCGGTCATGCCTGAGGACGTCTTCACGAAGGACCATGTCGCCACAACGGCAGGCTTTGTTATCGGCGAGCGCAGTGTTCTTGTCATCGAATCAATGTTGAATGGCGATCTCGCCTCGCAACTTATCGGGCTTGTACGCCAGAGAACGAAGAAACCGATCCGCTTTCTCGTCAACACCAGCTATCACGGTGATCACGCTTACGGGAACTACCTGTTTTCCGACAGCACCGCCGTGATCCAGCATCCGGCGACCAAACGCTACATGGAAGAACATTTCGAGGACGATCGCCGTTTCATGATCGGCCTCATGGGTAAGGGCAAGGGCATCGAACGCGTACAGGCACGCACCGCCGATATCACCGTTGCGGACATGCTAAGCGTGGATCTTGGCGGGCGCCGGGTTGAAATTCGCCACTTTGGGTTCGCGCAGACGCCCGGTGATCTCGTGATATGGGCGCCAGAGGCCAAGGTTCTTTGGGTGGGTAACATGATCCAGGCGCCGGCTCCGGCCCTACCGTGGCTTCTTGAAGGGCGGCACAGTGAGACGATGGCGACGCTCACCCGCGTGCGCGAATTCCTGCCGGAAGACGCAATCATCATCCCCGGTCACGGCAGGCCCATGCGCCCGGCGGACATTGAGTTCCCGCTTAACTATCTTCGCGAACTCGATAGCGCCGTGCGCGCGGCGATCGACGCGGGCTGGTCAGCCGAAGCCACGCTCGAGGCTGTCGACATGCCCCGTTATGCCGAGTACAGCCTGTTCGAGTGGGCCCACAAGTCTGTCAATGTGCCGGCTGCGTACCAGCACGTGCAAGAGTTGCGCGGCAGGACAACATAGGAAGAACAGACATGCCGGCACGCGAGACAGCAATCGTTTTCGGGGTAGGGCCCGGCCTGGGTTGGGCTCTGGTACAGCGCTTCGTAACGGCGAACATGCAGGTTGGCGCGGTGGCGCGCGACGAAGCGAAACTCAACGCCCTGATCCACGCCGTAGACAGTCAGGATGTCCGACCTTATGCGGCCGACGTTTCGAACGGCGAAGAGGTTCTCCGTGTCTTCGACCGTGTCGAACGCGACTTCGGGGTTCCCGACGTCGTCGTGTTCAACGCGGGCGCTTTCCAGAAGAACAATGTTCTCGATATCGATCCCGCCGATTTCGAGCGCTGCTGGCGCATCGGCTGTTTCGGCGGGTTTCTCGTCGGGCAAGCGGCTGCACGGCGCATGGCAGAGCGAGGACACGGCACGATTATCTTTACCGGCGCCACTGCAGCGCTGCGTGGTAGCGCCGGCTTCGCCAACCTGGCGGTTCCAAAGTTCGGTTTGCGCGCGCTCGCCCAGAGCATGGCCCGCGAGTTGTGGCCGCAAGGCGTACACGTCTGTTTCGTCGTCATAGACGGACAAATAGAGTCCGAACGCTATGAGTCTCTTATCGACGAACGCGGCGAGGATTCGTTACTCGCGCCGCCCGAGATTGCTGAATTGTATTGGCAGCTGCATCGGCAGCCACGCAGCGCCTGGTCCCAGGAAATCGATGTTCGCCCATGGGCGGAAAAATTCTAGGCCGCGGCTTCGCCCGGGGACATAGCTATGGGTAGGAACTCCTGATGAATCACGTCATAATATTCTGGATGCAACTTGTGGTGAGCTGCGTTGTCCTTGCCCTCATCGCGGCGTGGTACGTATGGCCATTGCTCACCAGGCTGTCACGTAATTCAGCACTAACCCTGCTGCTTTGGGTGCATGTGCCCCGCTATGTGGGAATGACCCTATTGGTTACGGGGATGGTCGACCCGAAACTGCCCAGCGACTTCCTGTCCGCTGCGGCTTACGGTGATCTCTTGGCAGCGGCGCTCGCACTCACGTCGATCGTTGCTCTGCGGAGCAACTGGCGAGGTGCTGTCCCGCTGGTGTGGGTTACCAACACGTGGGGATTCGTGGACCTTCTCAACGGCGTGCGCGGCGTCTTTCAGTTGAACGTTCCGAGCTTCGATCTCGCCACCTTTTGGTATATCTATACCTTTTACGCTCCCTTGGTACTGGTTTCGCACGTGATGATTTTTACGGTTCTGCTCAAGTCCCGTTCCTGGGAGAATCGGGCTTTGAAGGCCACGTCGCCGTCGAGTACGAATGTGGATATCCCAAAGCTGCGGTCCTGATGGCTGTGGGAGTGAAGTCATGGCTCAGCGTGTCGATGCTGCCGCCCGCAGCACAGACAAAAAGAACAGGCCAGAACGGCGCTAAGTTAATTAAGAGTGGATTCAATTTCAAGCTGCAAGGAAGGCCGCCTTTCGAGGGCCTCGCGAAGCGTTCGAAGTTGAATCTACCGCCTTTCTGATGACGATTGCCCGTGCTGTCCGCTGGGGGGAGCGCGCGCTCGGTTGCGCGAACGCAATCCGGCTAGTCGTTTCTCCATTCGTGGATCATGACTACGACCCCGGAGTCAGATCCTGACGTGTGACTGGGCCAGTCCAGTCTGTCCCGGCCTATTCGTGTTGCAGTAGAGAGTTCAGTTGACCTCGCGCCGCGCACATCGCAAGACCTGCCCCTGAGCGTCCGAGTCTGCATGAGATGGATGACCCTGGCAGGGGTTCACCACACTTGTGGTAAAATTTCATTGTTAGCGGTGGACGTACGGCAATGCGTCCCTCGTGTGATCTGCGGCCATGCAGGAGGTCGGTTATGGCTACTGAAAGTGTTCGTCTATCACGCGCCATTCTAGGTCAGGCGCGCAAAGAGGCGGGCGTGATGTCTCGCACCCTTCAAGCGCAACTGGAGCACTGGGCCCGCGTTGGCCAGGCGATCGAGAATGCGCCGGGGTATGACCGTAGCAAGGTCAACGACGCGCTTCGCGGGCGTATCTCTCCCGACGATCTGGACCCTTATCAGCGCGCCGTATACGACGTCGAACATGAGGCCATCATGGAGAAGGCGGGCGACGAAGAGCGCGCATTTTTTAAACGGCTGGCAGAGAAGCAGCGTGCCGAAGGCATCAAATCGGAAGATCTAGGCACCTGAGTTGGAATCGAGGCCGACGATGTACGTGCTCGCCGGCCCGAACGGGGCGGGCAAGTCGACGCTCTATGAGCAACGGGTTCGCCCGATCACTGACGCCCCATTCGTGAACGCCGATGAGATACGCAAGGAAAGACAGGCCCAGGGCGAAGAACTGGATGCCTACGAGGCCGCGCGACTGGCGGCGGCGAGGCGCGACACGTATCTGAACGAGAAGCGCTCGTTTGTCACCGAAACTGTATTCTCGCATCAGAGCAAGCTAAATCTCATCCGGAATGCCAAGGCCCAGGGTTTTCGTGTCGTGATCTTTCACGTCAACGTTCAGAGTGCCGACATATCCGTGGCGCGCGTGCGTTTCCGCGTCACTCAGGGCGGGCATGACGTGCCCGAGCATAAAATCCGCGAGCGATACGAGCGTAACAAGCGGCATATTCGCGCGGCCGTGGCATTGGCCGATCTCGCCCAAATCTTCGACAGCTCGAAGGCAAATAGCCCAGCCCGCCATATTCTCACCTTCAGGAATGGTCAGCTCGATAAGGCCGTGAGCTATATTCCGTGCTGGGCGAAGGATATCTACGGTCTGTAAGTGTTCGTCCGCCCAGCCGAACGAAATAGATGGCATGACGCACAACGCAAGACCTGACCCCGAGCCCTATGCGAGCCCTATGTGAGCGGCTCGGGGGGAGGTTCCCCGGGCCGACTCGACGGATAGGGGGGCGGCCGAAGAAGGAATCGAGCTAGGCGAGGGCGTCGGAAACCGTGGTCTGTCCCCTATTGTCCTACGATCTGACCCCGAAGCTTGAGACGGTCGCGCAAGCTTCGTGAGGCTACCTGAGACAAGGGCCGAGCGTATTTACTCCTTGACTATAGCCTTCATCTGGAAGGCCTTAGCGAGCAAAGGGCTAGGTCCACGGCCGCTAGTCCCAATCATTTGAACTTGGTATTTCGCACGAGTGACTGCGACGTAAAGCCTATTATGAGCAGCGTAGCGAATAAAATGCTTCCCCTCTTCAGTCAAGGCTTCGTCCGTAGGTGGGAGGCGACCGTCATCTGCCCCGACGACGATCACGCCTGAGAACTCCAAGCCTCCAACGTAATCGAGACCGCCGACGACAAACCTACCGCTTTGCTTAGCTCGCTGAACAACTTCTATATCGCCACGCGTCTTAATTAATTCGATAGGTTTATTCGATTTATCAGCGAACGATTTGATCTCTGCGAGCAACTTATTCGTTGTCGCAACTAAAAGGACTTCGGACTTAGAACACTCCATACTTTTGCACATAGTGCTCGCGTGATCGAAAGCCTTTTTCAACATCGCATCGTCGTCAGTACAAGATGCGTAACTCGGGACAATAGCTTTCGATTCCTCATCGTTAGTCATCAACGACATCGCATGATCGAGCGGGTTCTCAAAGTTGGTAAAAAGACTAGCCCCCGCTGTGGTTATATAAAAGGCCAATTCCACGATGGCGGGCGCGCACCGGAATATGTTGCGGATGCTAATGCTAGCCTCTTTCAATCCGTCCTTGGCTAGTTCGACCGATCCACCCCGGTCACCGGTAGCCTGAGAAGTGTCCCTAGAATACACGAAGTTCAAGTTGGTTTCGGCATCGGTAAGCAAATGGAACAACGATAACTCGTTCAAATTGAACAAGTGAATTTCATCCAAATAAATACTTGAATAACCCTCTCTTGATCTCCTGCGGCGCCATATAGGTGTGTCTAGCTGTCCAATAGCAGTTAAAATTATATCATCGCTATCAAACTGACCGATCGAGATGAGACGCTTCTGGTAAGATTTGAATATTTCAAATATAAAAGCGAAATCCGCTTCAATCTCTACTGGTATCCCATATTTGACGCGGCGAAGCTCTTGATAAGCGGACAAGCTCTCACCGCTTCTTCCCTTGATTTCGACAGCTATTTCATGCTGTACAAGCTCCGCAAGCGCCCACCTAGATTCGGAATCGATAAACCTCAGGAATCGCTCCGATAGCATTGGTCGATAACTGGAGAGCGACTTTTCTATTACTTCATCTATCGCTTCGAGAATGTATAAGACTTGTAATTCTTTGGCGTCTGCAGCATCCCTATCCAAGTATTCGGTTTCGGATAAGTCGTCACGCAAATGGTCAATACACCATTCTTGCAACGTCTCAATTTGCAGAGTCACGGGGGCATCGTTCCTCGATAATCCCAGGAATTCAGCGCCGCCGTTATTTTCGAATACTTCTTTAATATTGTTTTTAGTAGCCGAACTGTGTGCTACAAACAGCACATGAAATTCTTTATTATTCTTTTTTGCAGACTGTAGGTTGTTGATGGCCTTCAATGCCATACACAACGTTTTTCCCGTGCCTGCTGGCCCTTCAATGCGCTCAGGGCCATTTGATTCTGTCTTAACGAACTCTTTTTGGTCGCCAGTCAAGATTCTCAGCCAGTTTTCAAACCCAAATGAATTATGTATTGTTGGCCGATCTTGCTTGCCGAGCTCGAAAACTTGCAATGCCGTCGAAGAATGTTCTTGAAGCGCATCGTTCGTCTGCCTATTTTTAGCAATATCCTTTGCTTTAGGTAGGGAATCTATGGCCTTGCGGAAAATATTTAAGGCCGGGTCTGCGGCAGCTGCTCCTTTATCATCGTAACCTGCAGAATAAACCAGCAAAAAATTTCCACCGCGTTTGGCCAGCCGCTTCGCATCAGGTGCACGATCTACCGTTATTCTAAAGGATGACTGAGTAGTTATCGGGTAAGGGAAAATTACGGCCTTATTCGTTGACGATATGATGGTCTCACTTGAGCTTAAGTTAAGTTTGCGCCAATACTTTATTGAAAAACGTAATAGCTTTTGAACAATAAGAAGAAAATCAGAAATTTTTCTGTTATTTTGAAGCGCGCATTGATTAAGATCGAAGACTATGCCGGTATTTTCAGCTGGACCCTCGGCTTTCAAAAAGTATAAGCCGCCGTTGTGTTCTACTATTTCTGTTTTTTTGATTAATGGCGTCGTATCACTGCATTGCGTCAAATATAGTGCGAAAGCTTTTCCCAGCTCGTATTCGGTGCTTTGAAAAAATCTATTTTCGACAATTTGCGAAGCTGCATAATCGTCAAAATATATAAAGTTCCACATTATTTAGATTCTCCGGGAACATGGCGCTTTATTAATTGGTCAGCTGTTTCATTGGGATAGTCTTCAATTCCGATGCGGCTGAAGAGGGCGCTAAAAGATTGCATTAGATGTTCTACATCGGGTGATTTCAAGCAGCCGATAGGCATGGCTGCGCCATAATCACTATGGGATAAATAGTTGTAACCACCATTATTCATTTCGGCTATACGCGTGGTCTGCAAGCCGCGAGAGATCTTTTCAGCCAGCCAAAATGGTAATGTGTTTACTTGGCGCAACAGGACCACGTAACCGTCGTTTTCTTCTCCGCTTGTATCCAAGGAATCCAAAAAGTAGTAGCCGGAAAGTCTATGATCCACGAGCTCTCTCGTTAAAGAGGTCAAGTCTTTGGCTTTTTCTTCGAGTAGTCTTGTGTATTTTTCGCTGTCTCCCTTTAGCGTTTCATTACAGAGTCGAATTTCTTCTCTCGCGTCATCAAATATTTCCCCCTGTTTTTTGACGCGCTTATCGGCTGTGGAAAAATGCGCTGCGCGAATAGAGCTTAAATTAACTCCAGATACGAGTTCGGGGTCTATATCGATAGTTTTTAAGCAATTTTTTGCTTTTCCTATCGCGCTGTTTTTAATTCTTTCTGACAAGATTATTCGTCCGTCAAAAAAAAGCCAGTCGGTGAAATTAACTACCGGTAAATAATTTATTAGGCGTACTTTTTTGTTGGCGACGTCGCAGCGAGCGGTTATAACAATTCCAAACACTTGTTTGCCTTCGTAATTCTCAGCTCTCGCGCCGGTAAATATGTACCCTTGGTCTAGCTTATCTTTACGCGGGTTCGCGATTCGATGATTCGTAGGCACCGTGAGTTCCTAAGTCAGTTGCAGTAACGTTCGGCCATGGCGGACTGCATTGACGCTATATCTTTTTTTTCTGGATCGAAGTGCGAGAGGAGAGTGCCGACAAGCGGGTAATCCGCCGACCGACGGCAAGTCGCAGAGCCGCCCCCTCGGCAAACACAACCAACCGCGCCCTTGTCCGAGTCAACCCCGTATAAAACAACTCCCGAGTCAAAACCGGCACGTCATAATCCGGCAAAACGAGAGTAACGGAATCAAACTCCGACCCCTGACTCTTGTGAATCGTCATCGCATACACGGAATCGTGCGCGGGTAGTGCGCTCGGCAAGAAAGCCCGCAGGCCGTGGTCCCCCATGAACCAGACTCGAATTTGCCCAAATTCGTTGTATAGCGCAATACCCACATCGCCGTTATAGAGCCCGGTGCGATAGTCATTTTGTCTAACCATCACCGGGCGGCCGTGGTACCAGGCATCGGCCGGGTTGAAGTCGAAACGACGGGCCAGGCGTTCAGTAATCCCGGCGTTGATGGTTTCGCTGCCGGCCGTGCCTTTTCGCACGGCGGTGAGTACGCATTGCCGGCCGAGCTGGGCCAGGGCGAGCGTCGGGTCGGTCGTCTCGATGAGGCGGGCGTAATCCTCGGCGAGCCCATCCAAGAGTTGGCTGATGGCGGCGGCGTCGGAGCGGGGGGTATACGCCAGATCGTCGTGGCCGGCATTCAGCAGCGCTTCGGCGGCTTCCACGTCACCGGCGTTCACGGCGGCGGCCAGCCGGCCGATGGTGCTGTCGGCGTTGAAGCGGCGGCTGGTTTGCAGGGTGACGACGTGGTCGGCCAGGGCGTGGTTTGCGGATTCCATCGGCTTGGCGAGCAGGTTGCCGGCGGCGGCTTGTTGCTTGGCGGTGAAGCGGTTGACGCCGGCGTTGGAACAGATCTCGGCCAGCACGGAGCCGGATTCGACGGAGGCGAGCTGGTAGCGGTCGCCGAGCAGGATGAGGCGGGCGTCGTTTCTTATCGCATCCGCCAGCTTGGCCATCATCGGCAGGTCCACCATTGACGCTTCGTCGACGATGACCACGTCATACGGCAGCGGGTTGTCGGCGTTGAAGCGGGGCTGGGTGGTGGCACCGGTGAGGCCGAGCAGGCGGTGCAGGGTGCGGGCGGATTGCGGGATGTGTTCGCCGACGGCGGCGGTGTCGAAGTTTGCGTCCGCGCCCATGTCGTCAAGCCCTTTGCGGACCGATTCGAGCATGCGGGCGGCGGCCTTGCCGGTGGGGGCGGCCAGGGCGATGAGCGGCGGTGTTTCGTTTTTGTCGAGCGCGGCTTCGATCAGCACGCGCAGCAGGCGCACGATGGTGTAGGTCTTGCCCGTGCCGGGGCCGCCGGAAATGACGGTGAAGTGGTGGCGCAGGGCGGCGAAGGCGGCGACGGCCTGCCAGTTGGTGGCGGCGGGGCTGTCGGTGTCCGTTGGGAACAGGCCGTGGCCGGGCTTGAGTGTGGCCACGTTCACCGGGTTGGGTGTGGCCGCCATCAGTTCGCGCAGGCGTTCGGCGAGCCTGGTTTCGTAGGCGTGGTAGCGCTGCAGGTAGAGCCGGTCGTTTTCCAGGATCAGCGGTTTGATTTCGCCCGGTTCGCCGACGAGTTCGCTCGCCGCCAATGCGGTAGCCAGTTCGGCCTGGTTGGCTGCGCTCATCAAGCCAGTCGGGATCGCGTCCAGCGCCAGGCAGGTATGGCCCTGGGCGACGGCCCAGCTCGCCAGGGCGAAGGCGCGGGCGACCAGCCGGTCGGCGCCGTGGCGGGCCGCCCAGTGGGTCAGGGCGTTGTCGAGATCGGACAGGCCGGTGTCTTCGGCGAGTGCTACGGCGTCTATCGGCGTTTCGGTCGCGTGCTCGTGCGTCTTTGCCGGTTTGGACTCGGCCGGCGCGGAATCGAACAGGTCGCCGGTGCTTGATTCATTCATTGGCGGCCCAGCCCGTAATCTTGGTGACGTGCATGGTGGCGCACGACGAGTATCTGCAATATCTGGTTCTGGATGCGATACAGCACGGAGAACGGAAATCTCGGCAGTACGAACATCCGCAAGTTGCGGCGGCGTTCCGGAAACGCGTCGGGCATGGCCCGAATCACGTTGATCTTGCTCGCGTAGTACGCCGCCTGCTCGGCAATATCGGCTGCGGCGTCGGGGTGTATGACGAGCCGCACTAAGACAGCGTGTCGCGAATGCGTTTCATCTCGTCGTGATAGTCGAGCGCGGTTTTCTCACCGGTATCAAGCTCGCGAGCGCGTCGCTCGGCGAGGTCCAATGCCGCCTGCTCGGATAGGCTGGAACGCGTCGCGCCGGGCACGCTGGCCAGCAGTCGGGCGGCCAGACGCAAACGCGCATCAGGCGGGATTTTCAGCGCGTCGTTTTCCGGATCCATTTCGGTTCGCTTTGACATATCGCGCTCTGGTATCGGCATTATCGTCTTCCGATTATGACTCAAAACCGCAAACGCCAGTCTGAGCTTATTGTGCAGTTGTCCGTGCACGGTTCGGTTATTGCCGAGCTCGTCTATTTTCGGCGTTCGGCTTTGTGTGTACAGCGTCAGCGGCGCCATGAGGCGATCCGGTCGCGCATTGTGGCGTTCGACAAGGTTCTGTCCGCGGCTGAATCCGCCAAGCCTCGTTGTACCATCCGCTCGAATGCGGGCTCTTGCTGAGGTTCCTGCTCCGAAGCGTGTTCAGATTTCTTCGTGAAGGAGTGTATGGAATCGCTTTTATCGGTGTTCATCGTTTTTGTGTCCGGTATTGGGTTGGGGTTTCGCACTGCTGTGCAAGTCATTTTGCCCGCCAGTGCTCGCCGCTGTGTCCAAAGCGTCGGAAGGCGAGACGAGCACGGCAAGCCTGCCGCCGGGCACCGGCTTGAGATGTTGCGAGGCGACTATCGGGCATTTCATAGCATGCGAATCAACGGCCAGTGGCGGATCGTATTTCGATGGCAGAGTGCGGATGCGCACGACGTTGCAATCGTGGATTACCACGCGTGAACGATTCAACATCATGCTTTTGGAGGCAATGACATGATTTCGACACATAGAACGGCCACGCGCCCCGGCGTGATCTTGCTGCGCGAATTTCTTGAACCGCTGGGGTTGAGCCAGAAAGCGCTGGCGGCTCATCTGGGTGTTTCGGTTCAGCGCGTGAATGAGATCGTTCGTGGCAAGCGCGGTATTTCGGCGGATATGGCCTGGTTGCTGTCCGAGGCGTTCAATACGTCGCCCGAGTTCTGGATCAATTTGCAGACGACGTGCGATTTGTCGGCGCACCGGCCGACGCGGCATGTCGAGCCGATTGTGGCGGCTTAGTACGTTTTGATGCAGGTAGGCGCTCGCGGGCCTGCGGTCTGTTCGGGCCACCGGGTCGGTCTGAGAGGCGTGCGACTTGAATCGGCGATGAGTTGCGTTCAGCTTGGGGTTTCGCGCTGATGCGCGAGTCACTTTCGTTTGCTTGTCCAAACGAAAGTAACCAAAGGAAACGACACCCTGTCTTGCGCCGATGCTGCGCATCGGTTCCCTCCCACCGCGGACCGCAAGCGGGACGGCCGGAAACTCGCTGACGCTCAAACATCCGGCCGTCTTTTTCCGCTTGCGGTCCGCGCTGCTCGGCGCTACGCCCAAGGGAACAGAATACAGGCAAGCTCGCTGTCGCTCGCTCAAGGTTTCCGCGTGTTCATGTCCGATTGGCCGCAGGCCAATCCGACGGTGGCAGCGCACCGAGTCGGCTTATGGCCTGCGGCCTGAGCCGACCTGCGTGGGGCGTGGGGCTCATGCCGGTATTTCCCGGTCCGCGGTTTGCCCGTCGAACAATGCATCAAGCGCCTCGATAAGCTCGATCGGAGGGCGATCGGAAAACACGCCGATATCGCTTTCGCCGTCCATGGCCCGTACGAACAGATACTGCACGCCGCCCAGATGCGTGGCCGGGTCGTAGGCCTCGCCGAGACAGCGCCGCAGGTGCCGGTGCAGGGCGACGTTGTAGATCAGGTACTGCAGGTCGTAGTGGGCACGGCCGATGGCGCGCGCGAGTGCTTCGTCGCGGTAGGCGGCGGGGGTGTCGCCGAGGCGGTTGGTTTTGTAGTCGAGGATGACGTAGGCGCCGTCGACTTCCACCACCAGGTCGATGAAGCCCTGCATGAGTCCATACAGGACCTGCGCCGGATGGCCGCCAAGGGCAGCGGGCAGGTAGCCGGCGTCGCGCAGGGTGTCGACCAGCGCGCCGAGGCGATGGCCGGACAGCCGCAGCATGAACTCCATTTCCGTGAGCAGTCGCCCGCGATCCAGGCCGGCCAGCGGGCCGATGACGGGCAGCGGTGTATGCAGCGTGCGGGCGACGAGGTCGGCGGTGTCGTCGATTCGCGGGTCGGTTTCGTCCTCGGCGATCAGGCCGTATTGACGCAAGGTGTCGTGGACCTGTCGGCGGTGGGCATGGGCGAGTGGCTGGCCGGGGGCCGGCCAGGGGCCGTGCCTGGCATGCTTGAGCTGTTCTTCCAGCAGATCGTGCACGGCCGAGCCGAAGCGCACGCCGGACAGGCGAGCATCCAGCCGCGGCAGTTCGCCTTCGGCTCCGGCGTCCAGTGCGTCGCCGGGCTGGCTGGCCCGTTCATCCGCGGCCCCCGGCTCGGGCAACTCGGCCGGGGCGGTATCGGCCGGAGCGTGGGCCAGGCGCGAAAAACTGTAGGTGGACCAGCGCGGGCGGGCCGCGGGCAGGTCGCTGCGGGCGGCGCTGAGTTGTTCCGTGTCCAGGGCGGCCGGCGGCTCGACGGCCGGCGCCGGGCGGCTGACGTCGACCCGTTCGACGGCGATCGCCTCGGGCGCGGCCTGTTGCAGGCGATCCAGCGCGCCGCCGCCGGCGATGCCATCGCGATACAGCAGGTCGCCGAGCGCGCCGGATGTGCCGTAGTCATCCGGCTCGCGCCAGCCGACGACGAGCGCCTGTTCGGCGCGGGTGAGTGCGACGTAGAGCAGACGCAGGGCTTCCGAGCGGGCTTCGACGACGGCCTGTTTGACGTTCGCCGGGTCGTCGCCGACCAGATCGATCATGGCCTGGCTGTCGGTGTCGTCTTCGCCCCCGTCGTCGTTTGGGGCGTGAAAGATCAGCGGCGGCTTGTCCGGCGCGCCGGCGGTGCCGAGCCATTGCGCGAACGGCAGGAACACGATCGGGTATTGCAGGCCCTTGGCGGCATGCACGGTGCTGATGCGCACCAGGTCGGCATCGGATTCCAGGCGCAGTTGGCTTTCGTCCTCGGCGCCGAGGGCGCCATCCTCGGCGGCGGCGATGCGCTCGTCCAGCCAGCGCACGACGCTGGCCATGCCGAAGCATTGGCCTTCCGCGTTGGCCAGCAGTTCGCCGAGCTGCAGATAGTTGCTCATGCGGCGCTCGCCGTCGGTGAGCGCGAGTACACCGGGGGCGGCGGCCACGAACAGCTCTTCCAGCGCCGAGAGCACGCCGCGCGCCCGCCAGGCGTCGTGCAGGGCGTGAAAGCGCTCGATGGCGAGTTGCATCGCGTGGTCGTCGTCGGCCAGGGCGATAAGGTCGGCCAGACGCTTGCCGAGCAGTGCGGTGGGCTGGGCGGCGCGCACCGCGGTGGCGTCGTCGGGCTGGGCCATGGCCCGCAGGACGTGCCGCAGGTCGGCGGCCTCGGCGCTGGCGAATACCGAATCCCGATGCTGGCAGACCGCCCGAATACCATGGGCGGCGAGTGTGGTCTGCAGCGTGGTGGCTTCGCGATGATTGTTCACCAGCACGGCGATATCGCGGGCGGCGACCGGCTGCGTGGCGCCGTCGGCCCGCTGCCAGTGGGCGGAGTCGCCGTTCAGCAGCCGGCCAATGGCGGCGACGGTTTCTTCGATCAGGCGGTTCTGGTCGTCGTCTTTGGAGGGATTCTTGATTTTGCCGTTTTTCAGCTCGCTTTCGTTGCCGTGGAGCTGCCAGAACGTGAGCGCGTTCAGCTCCGGGCCGTTGGCGGCGACGAGCCGGCGGTCGCCGGTTTGCCGGCCGGCCTCGACGTGCGGGAAGTCGATCTCGGAGACGATGAAGGGATCGGTGTCCGGCAGCCGGTAGAGCGCTTCGATGGCATCGAGCACCTGCCGGGTCGAGCGGAAGTTGGTGGTCAGCGTATAGCGCGCCTCGCGCGCGGCATGGGCGGCGGCGAGATAGGCATAGATATCGCCGCCGCGAAAGCCGTAGATGGCCTGTTTCGGGTCGCCGATGAGCAGCAGCGCGCCGTGCTCGCGTTCGGGTGACCCATTTTCTTCGGAAGATAAGTAAATGCGCGACAGGCTGGCGTATTGCAGCGGGTCGGTGTCCTGAAATTCGTCCACCAGGGCATAGGGCCAGCGCGTATGCAGGGCATCGGCCAGCGCTGCGCCAGTGCGCTCGTGGGTGAGTGCGGTGTGCAGGGCGACGATGAGGTCGTCGTAGCTGTACTGGCGGCGCTCGATCTTGCGCGCGGCGGCGCGGGCGGCCACGGCCTTCGCGGCGTCGTCGATGGCCACCAGTTTCGCCAGCGGCTGCAGTTCGACGAGCACGGCGAGTGCCGCCTCGAGATCGGCCAGCGGTTCGGCGTAGGCCTGGTGTTTGGCGGCTTTCTTGAACTGCGGCGCCGGTTCGGCCAGCGCGAGCAGCCATTCGGGCAGGGCCGGTGTCGTGCCCGCTTCGATGGCGGCGGTAAGGCGCGTATCCAGATCGGCGATCAGGCCGTGGATATCATCCTGGCCCGCCAGGTGTGGGTAGAGATCGCCGTTCTTGAGCAGGGCATCGGCCGCGAAGGCTTCGGCCAATGTGTTTGCCAGCGGCGCGGCAGTGCCGGGCCAGGTTTCGGCCAGCTTGCCCTGCAGCGTGGCCAGCCGCGTTCGGTCGATGCCGGCCAGCCGGGCATGCGAGCGCGCGAGGATCGGCGCCAGCGTCTGGTACAGCGCATCCGGTGACGGCCACAGCGCCAGCACATCGCCGGCGGCGGCCTCGGCGCCGAACACATGCGCGCGCCAGTAGTCCGCGGCGGCTTCGCGGTAAACGCTCGGGTCGTCGATGGCCTCGCCGCGGTCGAAGGCCAGCGCGGATTCGAAGGCGTTTTCGGTGGCCGCGCGCTGTGCGAAGCCGTGGATGGTCACGATGGTGGCCTCGTCCACCCGGGCGGCGGCGTCGGCGAGCCGGCGGGCGAGGGCGTCGGGCGCCTCGTCGCAACCGGCGATGATTTGTTGCGTGAAGGCATGTTCGGCGTTGCCCGGCTCGGCCAGTTCCGGCGCATGGGCGATACGCGCAGCATCGGCCAGCCGGGCGCGGATGCGTTCGCGCAGCTCCTGGGTGGCCGCACGGGTGAAGGTCATCACCAGAATGTCGCGCACCGAGGCGCGTTCTTCCACGATCAGGCGCAGATACAGCCCGGCCAGCGAAAACGTCTTGCCGGTGCCCGCGCTGGCCTCGATCAGGCGCAGGCCGGAAAGCGGCAGGGTGGCGGCGTCGAAGGGCTGGCTTTCGTTGGCCGCGGGGCTCATGCCGGGGCCTCGGCGTTGCTCTCGATCGGGCGGATCGCCTGATTCATCGGCCCGCTGATGGCATCGATCGCTGCGACGAAGGGGCTGTCGTCCTCGGTGTCGCCGAGCGGTGCCTCGGGCGGGCCGAGCAGCATGGAAAAATACGGATCGCGCAGGAGGTGATGCGGGTGATAGGCCGCGGGCTTGAAACGAAAGCTGAGGTTGTCGAAGGCCTTGCTCTGCGTCGGCTTGTAGCTGTCGTCGAGATCCGGGTGATAGCGCAGTGGCCGGGTTTGGCCCGCGATGTACAACTGCAGTAGACGCGCCAGCTCGGTGCGGGCGGTTTCGGCATCGAGCCGGCCGGCGTATTCGATCCGCTCCGCGGTTTTCTTGTCGGGGGCGAAGCCGGCCATGTGCAGATCGAGTTTGTGACCAGCGGCCACCGCGGCCAGGTAATCGATCCAGTAGCGCAGGCGGAAGCGGGTCTTGAGCTTGCCGGTGCGCAGCCGACGCATCGCCCCGGGCCAGCACTGGGCGATGCGCCCGGTCACACGGACGGTGTGCGACTCAGGAAGGACCAGATCGAGCTGGATATCCAGGGTTTCCGGCGTGCCCTCGGCTTTCCACGCCTGCCAGATCGGCAACAGTTCGTTGACCGCCTCGGCCTGCTCGGCATAGTTCGGCGCGGCCAGGGGTGGCGGCGGCAGCGCACCCCGGGCGCGTTCGAGCGCGGTCGGGGCCAGGTCGATCGCCGGTGCGTTCGTTTTGTCGGCCGATTCGAACAGGCGCTCGCGCAGTTGCGCGGCGGCCAGCGGGTCGAGCGCGACCGGCTCGGCGTCGTCGACCTGGCGATCCTCGATCTCGAGATTGAGTTGGGTACGTTCGCGGAAAAAGGCTCGGGCCGGGTGGTCGAAAAAGCGCTTGAGGGTGTCCAGATCGATGGCTTCAATGGCTTCGGCTATCGGGGCGGTACTGTCGTCGAGCAGCGGTTCGCGTGTCCGGCGGGCGCCGATCGCTGCGCGCGTGGCGTCGCCCCAGTCGTTGACATAGGTGAATACGCGGGCGTCCGGCTCGTGGCGCGAGAAGTAGCGCAGCGAGAACGGCTGCATCGGCTGGTGATGGATCAACCGGCGCTCGAAGGCTTTCTTGTCGTCGCCGGCGAAATAATGTCGGCGCAGGAATTCCAGCGTTTCGCCCACGATCGGCGAGGGCGGCAGTTCTTCGCCGGTATTCACGTCCTGGCCGATATAGCTGATGTAGAAGGCATCGCGCGCGGCGGTGAGCGCCTGCAGGAACAACAGCCGGTCGTCGTCGCGGATGTTGCGGTCGCCCAGCCGCGGGGCGTCGAACATGGCGTTGAAGGCCCGGCCGGCGTCCTGACGCGGGAAGGCCGAATCGTTCATGCCGAGCACGCAGACCACGCGAAACGGCACGGCGCGCAGCGGCACCATGCCGCAGAAGGTGATGCCGCCGGCCAGGAACGGCTGGCGCTCGGTCGCGGTTTCCAGTGTGGCGCGCAGGCTGTCGCGCACGGCCGGCCAGGACAGGCGGCGGTCGGCGGCGAGCGGCTTGTCGCGGGTACAGTTTTCAGCCGGGTCGAAGCGAGCGAATACGCTGCGCAGGGAATCGACCGCGCGTTGCTCGTCCGGCGCGTCCATCGATGGCGCGATCAGCCGATCCACCATGGCGTTGAGCCGCGTCTGCCATTCGCCCGGCGTGCCCGGCTCGGCGAGGCCGTCGGCGACGGTGGCGAGCGTGTTCTCGAAGCGCCAGAGTTTGCCGAGCGCGGCGGTGATGCCGCCTTCCAGATCCGACCACGGCGCCACACCGGCGGTGAGCGTTTCGTCGTCGGACTGGACGACGCCCAGCAGCAGGCGGTCGAGCCCGAAGCGCCAGCTGTTCTGTTCGAATGCACCGGCGCCGAGTCCGGCCCGGTGATCGGCATCGCGACCCCAGCGGATGCCGGCCTCGCCGATCCACTCGGTGATCGCATCCAACTCGCCGGCCGAGAGGCCGAACCGGCGCATGACCGCCGGCACGGCGAGCAGGTCGAGCAGTTCGCTGGCGGCCCAGCGCGACAGCGGCAGGTCGAGCAGGGCCGAGACACAGGTCACGATGGGATGGGCCGCCGAGCGGGCGCGATCGGCCAGGCCGAACGGCAGGTAGCGCTCGGGCGGCGCGCCGCCGAACACGGCCTGGATCGCCGGGGCGTAGGCGGCGACATCCGGCAGCATGACGATGATGTCGCGCGGGGCGAGACGTTCGGGCTCGCTGATCTCGCCGGCCGCGACGCGCGTGTCGTCCGCGGCCAGGCGATCCAGCAGCTGGTCCTGCAGCACCTGGATCTCGCGCAGCGGGCTGTGACAGGCGTGCACCTCGAACGAGGTGTCGGTGTCGTCCATGCCCTGGGCCGAGCCGCTGCAATCCAGCTCGACGATGTCGGCCTGCACGCGATGCAGCAGGGTGTCGCGCCGCGGGATGTCGTAATCCATCAGATCGCCCAGCTCGGGCTCGATCATGCCGGCGAACTCGTCGGAATACAGCACGCGCAGCGTATCCCGCGCCATGCGTCCGAGCGCGGACAGCAGCGGGTGGCCGGCCTCTACCGCGGCTTCGCCGGGCAGCAGGGCGTCTGCGTCCGGGCTGGCGGCCGCCGGCAGCTCGAGCGGCAGCCGGCCGGCGGTGATATCGCCCCAGTAGGCGGCACTCGGGTTCGGCAGCAGGAAATGCACATCCACATGCTCGGCCAGCGCGTAAAGCAGGCGCAGGTGATCGGGCGCGAGCGCCACCAGGCCGAAGCAATACAGCTCGTCCGGACAGAAATCGATCACGCGTTGTTGCAGCGTCTGGTCTTTTCCCAGGCGTGTGATGAAGTTCGTGAGCACGCGGGCGCGGTGCGTGGTGCCGAGGCGATGGTCGCGCGTGAGCCAGTGCCACACGCGCGCCTGCCAGCGGCCGGGGTTGGACGCCGGCACCTCGCCGGCCTCCCAGGCGGCCAGCATGTCGGCGCGATAGACCAGGTACTGGTCGAAGACATCCGCGAGCTGGCGGGCGAGCTGGTAGCGGCGGACTTCGTCCACCGGCGTGCCGAGATAATCCGCCACGGCCGGCACCTCGCGCGCGATCTCGGGCAGCGCGGCATACAGATGCCAGGGCAGGCAATCCGGCTCGAAGTGATTGCCCGCGTCGGCGCCGTCCATGGTGGCGTGCAGCATGTCCCAGATGAACGCGCCGGGCAGGCGACCGTCGATGTTGGCGGCGATGCCTTCGCTTTCGGCCAGCTGGATACGCAGCCAGCGGCCGATGCCGGCGTTGGGGGCCAGTACGGTATCCACAGCCAGCGGTGCCCGCGATCGCCGCCCGCGCAGCGCGCCGAACAGCTCGGCCAGCCGCGACAGATCGTTGTGGTGATAGAGATAGAACATGCGCCAGGCCAGCGTCGAATGAGTGGGGTTGGTGGCGCAATGCAAGCCGCCAGGCATCGTCCGTCCAAGAATTTAACGCGAATCGGGCGTCCTCGAATACCGCGCGTTCCACGATCTGCGGTCGTTTGCCACCGAATTTGCCACCTGGGCCTGGCAACGGTGTGAGTGTGGTTTGCCGCGAAGGACTGAGCCCGTTCGATTTCGCCGAGGTGCCGGTAGTCAACGCTATCGAGCATCCGCGCGATCACGACGACCGCAAGCGGGTCGCGCTGGCGGGCGTGCTGCGGTTCGAGCCGATCGAGCCGCGTTAGGCGTGCTATTCAGTCGGCCTGGGCGAGAATTACGCTGGAGGCCTTGAACAGGGCCGTGGCGGTATCGCCTTCGGCCAGCGCCAGGGTATCGGCCGATTCGCGCGTGATCACGGCCGCCAGTGTGGCGCCGCCCGGCAGGCGCAGCGTGACTTCCGAGGCGACATCGTCGCGAATCACCGATTCGACGGTACCCACCAGGCGGTTGCGTGTCGACAGCCGGCTGTCCGACATATCGCCGGCAGCCACGATCAGCCAACTGGCCTTGATCAACGCGGTAATGGCGACACCGGGCTCGATGCCCAGGTTGTCCGCGCTGGCGTTGGTGATCACTGCCGCCAGCCGGTCGCCGCCGGCCAGCTCAAGATCCACTTCGACATTCACCGCACCTCGGGTGACCGCGGTGACCCGGCCGAGCAGCTGATTGCGTGCACTGGTCTGCATGGCGAGACGCTCCATGAGGTTGAGATCGTCGCCGGCCAGATGGGCGAGACGGCGATTGAGTTGTGCCAGGAACCGCGCCTGCTCGGCTTCGGCCGCGCGATAGGTCGCCACCAGGCGATGCCCGCGCTCGGTCAGCCGCGTGCCGCCACCGCCGACGCCGCCGGTGCTGCGTTCCACCAGGGGCGTATCGGACAGATTGTTGGCCGCGTTAACGGCATCCCACGCGCCCTTGTAGCTCAGCCCGACCGCCTTGGCCGCCGCGGTAATCGAGCCGGTGTAGCCGATGGCCTCGAGCAGGGCGATGCGACGTGCGCCGATGCCGCCGGTGCGCGGACCGAGGTGCAGCTGACCGTCGAGGCGGGAAACATCGGATGCCATGCGCGATACTCGCGTTGCCGGCGCGGCGAGAATGAGAATTGGCGTCCCCGACAGGAGTCGAACCTGTGACCTGCCGCTTAGGAGGCGGCTGCTCTATCCTGCTGAGCTACGGGGACGCGCCGAGCGCGTAGATTAACGCAGCGCACCGGCGAACACGAAGTCGCCAACGGATGCGGGCCGTCCATGGGCCCGCGCGTGATTCCCGGCATCACGCGGAAGGCCAGTCCGGTACGCGAAAGTGCGCGGGACAGTTGTGCTGCGCGATGGGCGCTTTCATCAGCCCGGCATCCTGCGGGAATTCGGCCAGATGGGCGCGCGGGATGGTGAACCAGAGCTGGCTCAGATAGCGCGAATCGTACGGCCCGCTGCAGCGCAGCTGCAGGGCCTGGGTCTTGCTTGTGTCGAACGCGCGATCGAACTCGGCGCGCAGATCGGCGCGTGCGACGCGCTGGCCCGCATGCTGTCGCAGCCAGTCGCCAAGCGGGCTGTCGGTAACGCGCTGGCGCAGGCCCAGTTCGGTGGCGAAGAATCGCTGCGTATCGAAGTCGAAGCACTGCACGTGCTTGTCGTATTCGTGCGTCAGCAGGCTGCGGTCGAGCTGCGGCATGACGCGTTCGAGATGGCGCCGCGTGGCGCCGTCGAGTTGCGGGGCCGCGTCGCTGTGGTGATAAAAGTCGCAGCCGCGCGACCACCATTGCCGGGCGGCCACGCCGCGCGAGATCAGATCCTGTGGGCGCGAGGCCCAGAGGCCATGCAGGCCGAGGCGTACGTCGTGGTTCTGGTCGGCCGCGCACTGGCCTTCGGCACAGAACCCCGGCTGCCAGGTCAGGGCCAGGGTGTAGTGGCCGAAATCGCCGTGCTTTTTCGGCGACAACGGCGAATCGGCCTGGGCCGTGGCCACCGCGGCGACGGCAACAACGAACGTGGCGATGGCGATATGAATGCGCATGGGCGGCGTTGACTCGGGTTGTCGAACGGGTCGGGCGGCGCGGGCCGCGGTGGCCGGGCGTTGATTATCCGCATACGGTTCAGTGTGTACGCGGCGGATTGTAATGCCCGCCGGGCTCGATGGTATGCACGTACGGGCCGTTCCAATCGCGTTCGAAGATGTCGTTGAGCGTGTGGGCGGTATCGGCATCGTGCATGAACAGCGCGGCATCGACGCTGGCATCGAAATAACTGCGCGTCCAGTTGCCGGTGCCGATGTAGAGCGCGTCGCCGTCGGCCACCGCGTACTTGCAGTGCTCGACCCGGGCATAGGGAATGAAACCGCGTGGCGCGGCCGGCACATGGCTGTACTTGACCGTAATGTTGGGCAGTACCGTCAGACTCTTCAAATAGGCCTGCATCGGTTCGCGCAATGCCCAGTCGGCAACCACGATCTTCACAGTAACGCCGCGCGCGGCCGCATCGCGCAGCGCGGTGTCCAGCACTGGCCAGTAACCGTGCGCGCCGTATTCGTTGATCGCCGATAGCGTCATCACCTGAAGGTGGACATCATGACGGGCCGAGCGAATGAGCTGGACCAGGGCCGATTGTTCGCTGGTGATCCAGTCGGGCATGAGCGTCGGCGGCGAGAACGCTTCGAATGCGGTGCCGGTGAGCCGGCCATCAGCGTTGGCGACCGGGACCGGCGCCTGCCGCGTGACCGGCTCGAATGTCGACGGCTCGGCGGCGCGCTTGCGCGCGGCCGGCAGATCGCCGTCAGCGGCCAGGCGCCAATCGAAGTCGAAGGTGGCGTCCAGCGTTCGGGCCATGCGCGGGCTGTCGATGCGGGCGCCGAGTTCGTGAATCTGGTTCATGGCACGCCAGTCCCAGTTGGCGCTGCCGATGAATGCCTCGCGGCCGTCGACCACGAAATACTTGGCATGCAGGACGCCCCCGGTAAGCCGGTCCACGGGCAGACGCCGGATCGTCACGTTGGCGAGCCTGGCCAGCGGCGCCAGGCTTTTGTTGGTTTCGCTGGCGAATGTCGGGCCGGTGAGGATACGAATCTTCACGCCGGCCTGCGCGCGGGCGGCGATGGCGTGCATCACCGGTGCCAGGGCTTCGCCCGGTTTATCGGCCACGTAGAAGGCCGCGATGTCGATGCGATGGTGCGCCGACTCGATCATGGCACGCCACACATCCGGCGTGCGCGGAACCCCGGGTTCGCCGTAGATGCTGTGCTTCGGCACGCTCTCGACGATCTGGATATGGGCCGGCGCGATAGCGGGGGCGCTTGCGGGCGCAGCGACGGCGATGGTGTGAATGACCACACCCAGCAGCCCCATCGCGGCCTGCGCGAGATGCCGATCAATTCGCATTCGACGCCGCCGGTTGCGCGCTGGCCTGCGGTGCCGCGGGCGTCGCCTTGGCTGCGGGCGGCGGCTGCCAGGCCTGGAGCGGGGCGTGGGTCCAGTTCCCGTAGCTCGCGTTGGGCAGCACGATGAAGCGGTTACCGAAGGCTTGGCGCATGCGCCTGACGGTCGATCGTTGGCTCGCCAGCGAGGTGCCCGCGAATTCGGCGTCGAAGTCGTGCAGCGTATCGCCCACGAGCAGCAGAATGTCGTGATTCCGGGCGATCGCATCGCGTCGCTTCTTCTTCGACGGGCCTTTCAGGCGCACCGAGTCGGTCGAGACCTGGGGCAGATCGTCGCGCTTGAGATTGGCGATGGTGGCGGCTTCATGCTTGGCCGAGCGATTGGATACATAGTAAATGGCCACACCGCGCGCATTGGCGTGGCGGAGAAACGCGCGGGCGCCCGGGATCAGGCGCGCCTGGGCGGACTCGACCCACTGATCCCAGTGCTTTGGGTACGAAAACCCGTCGATGACGCTGGCGGCTTCGTAGGGCGAGTTGTCGAGCACCGTCTCGTCGAGATCAAGCACGACCGCCGGCTGGCGCTTGCCCTGGTGTTCGGCCAGCAGCCGGTCGAGTCGGCGGGTGGCCACGTTGTAGGCCTGCAGCTGCAGTGCCCGGACTTCGGCACTCGCCTGCTGGTACCGATCCGCCATCAGGTGCGGGTTGGAAGTGATCGTTGCTGCATCCGGCTCGCCGCTGTCGGCGAAGGCGGGCGGCAGGAAGGCGACCAGAACGAGCGCCGCGGTGGCGCACGAAATCGAGTACTTCATCAGCTTGGGTCCGGGCGTGTTCACAAGAGATTGAGTATGCCGAGCCGGCCACATGCGACAGGCAGCAAGCCGACATCACAGCGCGTATGCATGACGACCGTATGTCACGCCAGCTGTGGGGCGCTCAAAACAAGCCGGCACGTCCGGGCGATTCGTCGAGCGCCTCCATATGGTCGGGTGCGGCGGAGCGCGGCATCGCGTGCGGGCCTGAGCGCAGGATAGGCAAGGCGCCGTATTCCGGGGTGCGGCCGATTACCGCGCCTTGCATGGCGCGAACAACCCCCGCGAAATGCACGCCGCGCACCGACACTAGCGCGCGAGGGTGGTATTGAGCACGGTCGCAAGCCGAACCCCACCGCGCTGGATCTGGCGGCGCACGACGGGCCAGGTCTTGTGCTGATATGCCGCGGACCCGTCGCGGCGTGGTGGCGCAGGGAGATCGGCGTACGCCACGCGGCGGGCGAGCCGGTGGGCCTGGTTGGCCCAGCGGACCGCGGCGGCGCTCAATCGCGCGCCATGGATGCCACGGCGCCAGTTGGCGCGCTCGCGTGGTGTGATGTCAGCGTCGAGCCGTGCGGCCGCGGCGCGGGTCGGGGCGTAGTCGATCGAGTAATCGCGTCCGACATGCAGATGCAGCGCATGATCGACGATACCGCTGTCCCAGATGCGATGCAGATTGCTGCGATGACCGAAATAGCTGAGTCTGACATCGTTACCGCCCCTGTCGTCGTGGTCTTCGGCGTGTAGCGGCTGCTCCCGCCATCGGTTATTGCGGGCGAATATGACGGCATACCGCGACTGTTGGATGAAGGTTCCGATGCCAGCGCCGTTCGGGCCGTTGATGCTAGGCCGCGAGCGTAAACCACGGCGGGCGAAACTCCTCAATCTTGAGGATGACATGCGTTGGCGTGCGCGATCGACGAGCCACATTCGGTCATGCCACGCGTCCGCCAATGCCAGGTCACGGGACGTACGCATGGGTTTTTACCGTGTCGCGGCGAGGCCGCCGCAAGCCGGCGTAGCATGTCAAAAATTGTTTTTTTAGATGTCATGGCACGGTCACCGATGAATGGAGATAATACAAAAAAACCAGTATTTCGCCCCGCATCGCTGTGCGCATTGCGTTTACTTTTCTGAACCGCTTTCTTCGGGGGATTTATGCGATCAGGATGGGTGGCCGCCATGGCGGCGCTATCGTTGGCAATTCCGGCGGCACATGCGGCCGGCGGCGTTTATTTCAGCGAATACGTCGAGGGCAGTGGTCATAACAAAGCGTTGGAGATTTACAACGCCATCGGCGGGTCGGTTGATTTAAGCCAGTACGCGGTATCGATTTACTTCAATGGGCGTGCCAATGCGGGCGCCACCATCGATCTGACCGGTACTTTGCCCGCCGGCAAAACCTATGTTCTGGCAAGCAGCCGAGCGGAGCCCGCTATTTTGGCCGTCGCGGATCAGACCTACGGCGGTAGCCTGTTCAATGGTAACGACGCTGTTGCGCTGACCCACGCCGGCAGCACGGACGACGTCATCGGTCAGATCGGCCAGGATCCCGGCTCGGCCTGGGGCCGCGGTGACGTGACCACGAAACATCACACGCTGCTTCGTGACACCAGTGTTACGTCGGGCCGCACCGACGGATCCAGCGTGTTCGATCCCGCGACGCAATGGACCAGCGAGCCGGAGGATACCGTCGACGACCTGGGGCAGTACGCGGGTAGCCATGGTAGCGATTCCGGCGGCTCGTCCTCATCAGTCGCTTTCGGTCGCTGCGGCGAAGACACGACGCGGATTCACGCAATCCAGGGGCTCGGCGACGCGTCGCCGCTGGTCGGTCAGACCCGGGTGGTTGAGGCCGTCGTGACGGATGTTTCCCTCGGGGCCGGTTCATTCCACGGCTTCTACCTCCAGGCGCTGGATCGCAACGCCGATGCCGATCCCGCGACATCGGAGGGGCTTTTCGTCTATGACCGCGATGCCAGCGCCGACATCAAGCGCGGCGATCTCGTGCG
Source organism: Salinisphaera sp. SWV1 (assembly GCF_052044155.1). NCBI lineage: Bacteria > Pseudomonadati > Pseudomonadota > Gammaproteobacteria > Salinisphaerales > Salinisphaeraceae > Salinisphaera > Salinisphaera sp. SWV1. The sequence goes on along the minus strand of NZ_JBQDYE010000033.1, from coordinate 2,444 downwards.
CGTTCGGGGCGAGGTCACCGAATACAAGGGTGAGACGGAGCTCCAGAACGTCAATGGGCTGGCGATCTGCGATACGGGACGGAGTGTCACCCCCGCCCAGCTGCGATTGCCGTTTACCGACACCGATGCGCCGAAAGCCTATGAAGGGATGGCCGTGACCATTGCCCAGAAATTGACGGTGACCGGCGACTCGGGTCTTGGTCGGTACGGCGAACTGACGCTATCCGCGGCCGGCCGGCTGTACACACCCACAAATGTGGTGCCGCCGGGCGCGCCGGCCAAGGCGCTCGCCGCCTTCAATGCTCGAAACCGTATTGTTCTGGACGACGGCAGCAGCGCTCAGGATCCGGATCCGGTTATCTATCCCGCGCCCCAACTTACCGCCTATCACACGGTACGGGATGGCGACACGATTACCGGCATACAGGGTGTTCTGAGCTACCGTTTCGGCGCGTGGGTGATCGAGCCGACGACCCAACCCGCCATCGATCCGGTCAATCCGCGCCCCGATGCCAGCGCACTGCCGAGCGGCGGCAATCTGCGAGTCGCCAGCGCCAATATCGAGAATTACTTCAATGGCAACGGTGAAGGCGGCGGATTTCCGACGCAGCGTGGCGCGAACACTTATGCCGAGTATCAGCGCCAGCGCGCCAAAACGATTGCGGCACTGAGCAGCCTGCATGCGGATGTCATCGGACTCATGGAGGTCGAAAACGACGGCTACGGGCCGGACAGCGCGATCCAGGATATCGTCAGTGGCTTGAATGCCGCCGCGCCCGCGGGCACGCATTATGCGTTCGTCGATCCGGGTGGTCATCAACTGGGTACCGACGCAATCGCCAACGACATCGTCTACAACACCGAGGCGGTGACCCCGGTCGGCGTGCCGGCCACGCTCCTGGCGCCGCCGTTTGACTACGGCAATCGCCCGCCGCTGGCGCAGACCTTCGAAACCAATAATCACGCCCGCTTCACTTATGTGGCGAACCATCTGCGGTCAAAAGGCGGGTGCCCGTCCGGCGATGCCCCGAATGCGGCGCAAGGCGATGGGCAGGGTTGCTGGAACGTTCAGCGTACCAAGGCAGCGCAGAAAACGGCCGCCTGGCTTGCCACCGACCCAACGGGTAGCGGCGATCCGGACTTCATTCTCATGGGGGACCTCAACAGTTATACCCGCGAGGACCCGATTACCGCCTTCAAGACATCGGGATACACCAGCCTTCTCCAGGCCCGGGCGAATGCGCATGCCTATACATACACCTACCAGGCTGAAGCGGGCGCCCTTGATCACGCGCTTGTGAGTCAATCGATGCTGGATCAAGTGCGGGCCGTGATGCCCGTGCACTTGAACGCCGACGAACCGAAGGCGCTCGACTACAACACGGAATACAAGAGTGCCAGTCAGCTGTCGTCGCTATACGCGCCGACGCCGTATCGCGCCTCGGATCACGACCCGTTGGTGGTCGAACTCGATCTTACCCCCTGAACACATGGAACCGGGCGGAATGCCTATCGCCCCGCTATTGCCGCCTCGTATCGTTCATTACGCAAGGGAGACTCAATCATGAAACTGCAACTTCTCGCCGTTCTGGCCACGGCCGGCCTGGCTTGCGGTGTGGCGAATGCGACCGTCATCAACTTTTCCGGTTCGATCACAGGTGTGACGAATGCCGGCTCGGGATTCTCGGTGGGCGACGCGCTCACCGGGTATCTGGATCTCGCCGACGATGTGAATATGAGCCCGGGTGCGACGTTCGGTAACGGCGACGGCGCCTATCCGGATGATTTGCTCCGCACGCTCAATCTGACGATTGACGGTATCGATTTCGTGAATCCGCTGACGTCTTACAGCGGGACGGTCGCGCCGTCGGGTAATACGCTGAGCGGATTCGTCGCGGCTTCCGGCCCCGACAACTTTGGCAGGAATTGCAGCTACTGCGTTGGCGAATTCCATGCGGATGGCTTCAGAATCACCAATTTCCTGGACGGCAATGCGGTGACGGGCCAGCTGTCGGCTGAAATTCAGCCATCGGGCTCACTGCCGGTGGCCGAGCCGTCGAACCTGGCAATGTTCGGGCTCGCCGTGTTCGGCATTGGTGGCCTGGTTCGCCGGCGGATTGCTCGCGGACAGCACTACGCGTAGGGCCGGCCGCGGTAGCACGCGCCGTCACCGCCGGGCGGCTCGAAAATCGTTTTAGCCAGCGGGGCAGGGCTTGGCCGCAATCAGTCCGCGGTCAAGCCTCGCGACGCCGGAAAGCGCCCATCGCTCCCGGCCATGCGCGCTGGCGAAGCGCGGCTCGGCGGCCCTGCAACTTCATGCGGAATTGCCGCGATTTCATGATCTGCGGCGCCGGGCGAGGTGTCGCCTAAGGCGCTGCTGAAATAGAAGCCAAATGATGTCCCGAGAGTCGTCTGCCGTAGGTTCGGATTCGGGCCTTGGTCAA